>DATMSK010000176.1:0-3789 GCA_035565395.1 Methylophilus sp.
CTCTCTCCCTGCTTAGGTCTAACGTAAATTAGACCCCAAAAACGAACCTAATTTTTTATTTAGGCTATCGTCTATAAAACCAATAAAATGATTTATCATAATTAAATCAATGTTTAGTGTATTTTTATTACACCTATTTAATTGGATAGCCAATGGAAAACTCAACTGAAGTAAAACCAGCACCAAAGTTGTTTCCCTTAATCTTTGAGCGTTTGCATGCGTTGAATTACAGCCCACGTACCCAGGAATCCTACATACAATGGATTAAACGCTATATTTTATTTCACAGCAAGCGGCATCCACGTGAAATGGGCGCCCCTGAGGTAGAAGCTTTTTTAAACCATTTAGCCACTGAAAAAAAGGTATCGGCCAGTACGCAAAACCAGGCAAAGAGCGCCCTGTTCTTTTTGTATGATGCACTTGAGCAAGCTTTACCTGCTTTACAAAACGTCACCAGAATCAAAGCGCAAAAGCAGTTACCTGTAGTGCTAAGCAAACAGGAGGTACAGGCAATTCTTTCCAGTTTAGACGGCACTGCATGGTTAATCGTGAGTTTGTTATATGGTAGTGGCTTACGGGTGATGGAGTGCTTGCGTTTACGCGTGGCGGATATTGATTTTGCCAGGCTTGAGATTTTTGTGCGTGATACTAATGGTCATAAAAACCGTATTACGCTATTACCTGCCAGCTTGGTTGAACCATTAAAAATGCATTTGCAAAACGTGCAAGCTTTACACAATGAAGATTTAAGCAAAGGCGTTGGTGAAGTGTGGATGCCACCTGAACTGACAAAAAAATATCCGGATGCTGGGAAAGACTGGCAGTGGCAGTATATCTTCCCATCCAGCAGGTTGTCAGTAGAGCAGCAGTCTGGTGTGGTGTATAGGCATCATGCCGATGAAAAACCCATACAACGAGTGGTGAAAAAGGTAGCCGCGCAAGCAGGCATCAAGAAAGTAGTCTCGCCCAACATCTTTCGCCATAGTTTTGCCACGCACTTACTAGAAGGTGGGCAAGAGATTAAAACGGTACAACAACTGATGGGTCACGCAGACGAAAGTACGACCAAGCTGTACACAAAAGTGGTAAATACGGGCGGACGTGGTGTCGCCAGCCCGTTAGATGTCATTTAACGACTTATAAACTACGCTGCCGAAGCGGCCCGGATGCCGATTAGGCTGGCAAACTGTTCGGCCGGCATGGGCTTGCCAAACAATTCACCCTGCCCTTCTTCGCAATTTCGTTCCTTGAGGTAATCACGCTGGCTTTTATGTTCGATACCTTCTGCAATGGTTTGCAGGTCAAAGCCGTGCGCAATATCCAGTGTGGCACAGACCACGGAATCATCCTGCTTATGCTCTAGCATGCCATGCACAAACGAGCGATCAATTTTAATGCGTGTGAGCGGATACGTTTTAAGCAGGCTGAGTGAGGCATAGCCTGTGCCAAAGTCGTCAAACGCAATGCCTATGCCGTAGCTTTTCAGTTTGCGCAGGCTTTCAAGCACAACTTCATCATTATCCAGGGCAATGTTTTCGGTGATCTCCAGTTCCAATGCATCTGGAGGCAATCCATGGCGTGCAAGTACATCCATCACTTCCTGCACTAGGTTGCCCACGCGGAATTGCGCTTCAAACAAGTTCACGCCAATACGGAACTCTGCAGCGCCATGCCGACGCCAGTAAGCGGCTTGCGCGCAAGCTTCGTCCAGAACCCAGGAGCCAACAATGGCCGCGAGCGGGCCGCCTTCGAGGGCAGGCATAAATGAAATGGGCGTCAGTATGCCACGTTTGGGATGATGCCAGCGCAACAAGGCTTCGGCGCCGATGACAGCACCCGTTTGTAAATTCACTTGCGGCTGGTAATACAGCAAAAATTCGCCCTGATCGACCGCACGATGTAACTCCATGGCATACAGGCGGCGCGCGACAGCCTCCATCCGAAGCGCAGGGGTAAACAGGCAGACCCGGCCACGGCCAGACATTTTGGCCTTGAACAGTGCCAGGTCAGCATCACTCACCAACTCCAATGCTTCTTGGGCATGCAATGGCGCCAGCGCCACGCCACAGCTCGCAGCCACACGCACCTCTTGCCCATCAATCAGGATAGGCATTGCGATCTGGTGAATGATTTTTTCCGCCAGGTGGATGGCGACTTCTGTTGTCGTAATATGAGGCACGATGATGGCGAACTCGTCACCGCCTATCCTGGCCACAATCCCGGGGGCATTCACCAACCGGGCCATTTGAGAAGCGACTTGTTTTAATACATTATCGCCCAACGTATGACCCAAGGTATCGTTCACATCCTTAAAGCCGTCAAGGTCAATCATAAACACGGCCGCTGGTTTTGGTACCGTCAGCGTATCTTCGACAACACGGTAAAATCGCGCACGGTTTGCCAGGCCAGTCAGCAAGTCAACATTGGCCCGCAAGCGCAACTCAGCTTCTTCCATTCGCTGCTCGGTAATATCTTTCATGCTGGCTTCAAACCGCATTTTGCCAGCCTCTTTCCAGGCAAATAAGGAGAAACCGACCAGGAACTTGGTGCCATCCTTGCGCAGGCCGAAAATTTCAGAAAAGGTATCCAGATGCCCCACGGTATCGGCTGCAACGGCTTTTGCGATGGTCTCCTGTAGGATAGGACGATCACGCTCAAGAACCAGCCTATCGACGCCCATCCCTGCCCCTTCTGGCATACTGTATCCATGCGAAAGTGCCGCGGCAGCATTCCATGCAATGATATTAAGACGCTCATCAAACCATACAATTGGCGTGGTTGAATTACCGGCATACTTTTCAAAGGCTGGGCGGTGGCGGTTGCTGGAGGTTTCTATACGCCGGAGCTCGAGGCGATCAGACACAATACGTGCAAGCTCCAACAGGCGGCGTTGATCTTCTTCTGAAAAGTTTAGATGCGGCTTGTTATCGAGCACACATAAGGCGCCCAGGGCAAGACCGCCAGGAGAACGCAGAGGAACACCCGCATAAAATCGTACATTTGCGTCGCCAGTGACCAAGGGATTGTCATGGAAGCGCTCGTCCTGCGCGGCATCTGGCACCACCATAATCTCTAGTTGGTTGATGGCGTGGCCGCAAAAAGATACATCACGCCGCATATCGGTTTCACCAATACCAACACTGGCAGCAAAAAACACATGGTCACTGCCTATCATGTTGACCGCAGCCACCGGCATATCAAACATGCGTGCGGCGATCTGGACGATAGGGTCCAGGCTGGGAATCAGCCCTTCATCATCTAAGCCGTGCTCATATAATGCGGCTAACCGTTCTTGTTCACTCTCCAAAATGGCAGGACACTTCATCGCAGCTCCCTGTTACTAGCTTGGATTAATGGACTGTTGTGGGTCAATGGACTGTGAATTGCAAGTCACCCAACTTCATGACATATATTTACATAATTATTTCAATTTGGCACTACGCTCAAGTTGCCCATTCGGGCTATTGGAGGAGAAGGTGTTATTTCTGCTTGTCGCCAATGTGGCTTTGGCCGCGCATCCGGGCCAGTTTGACCTGTTTTTGCCGCTCACGCAGTGACTCTTTTTTCTCAGCAGATAATTTGTCAAAACAATATGGGCAAGAAATGCCTGCTTCGTATTGTTCGCTTTGCATTTCCTCTGCGGTCAAAGGCATACGGCAAGCGTAGCACTGGTCATGATCACCAACTTCCAGGCCATGCTTGACCGCTACACGCTGGTCAAACACAAAACAATCGCCTTCCCACAGGCTTTGCTCTTTAGGGATGGTTTCCAGGTATTTAAGAATACCG
>DATMSK010000177.1:0-3161 GCA_035565395.1 Methylophilus sp.
CAGCATCAACAAAGCGGAAGTAAGCATCCACATTGTAAAAATACTGTGTAATGGCTGAATCCGCGCCCGCATCAATTTTACGTTTGAAGTTTTCCAGGTCTTTTTGTGCAGAACCCGCTTCCGGGTGAAATTCGGGATACGCTGCGACTTCCAGGTGAAACCAGTCACCGGTTTCAGCACGGATAAAGCCCACAAGTTCATTGGCATATTTAAAGTCGCCAGCACTGACCTCGCCTGAAGGGATATCGCCACGCAACGTCACCAACCGTTTAATGCCTTTGGATTGGTACGCTTGTAATAGCTCACGGATTTCTTCCTTGCTTGAGGAGATACATGAGATATGAGGCGCAGCGCCAAACCCTTCGGACTGGATTTCCAGCACACTTTCCATGGTACGGTCGCGTGTAGAACCACCTGCACCAAATGTGACAGAGAAAAATTCAGGTGAAAATGCAGCCAACTCATGACGCACCTTGCGCAAATTGGCCATGCCTTCCGCCGTTTTTGGCGGAAAGAACTCAAAACTGTAGGAGATGTTATTGTTCACTTGTTTCATCTTTAATCTATATTGCTCTTGACGCTACACCAGCGGGCTGAGTACTTAATCTTTACCATCCACGACAATCGCACTGAGCACGCCCGAGATCAGGCTGTACACCAGCGCACCAATCACACCGATGAAGATAGAGCTGACTGAAAAACCTTCCAGGTAATTGCCCACCGCCCAAAACAGCAGTCCGTTAATGACAAGGATAAACAGGCCCAGCGTTAATAATGTAATGGGTAAGGTCAGAATAACCAGCAGCGGTTTAATCAACACATTGACCAGGCCAATCACCAAGGCTGCCACCAATGCCGCTTTAAAGTTCGCCACATGAATGCCAGGGACCAAATAGGTGACTGATATCAGCGCGACTGCATTCAAAACCCAGACAACCAGCAACTTAAACATGCTCACTCCTCAGGATGGACTTGAGAAGAGTGTACACCGAAACCACCGCCAGGACATCTGGCGGCGGCTGACCGGTGAATACTGCCGTTTAGTATCTGTAGTGATCTGGCTTGTATGGGCCGTTTTTATTCACGCCAATATAAGCTGCTTGCGCATCTGTCAGGGTGGTCAATTGCGCATTGAGTTTCTTCAACTGCAAGATGGCCACTTTCTCATCCAGGTGCTTGGGCAAGGTATATACGCCAACTGGATACTCGCTGGTTCGCGTAAACAACTCGATTTGCGCAATCGTCTGGTTCGCAAAGCTGGAGCTCATCACATAGCTCGGGTGACCAGTACCGCAACCCAGGTTCACCAGACGGCCTTTTGCTAACAGGATGATACGTTTGCCATCCGGGAAAATCACGTGATCCACTTGTGGCTTGATCTCTTCCCATTGGTATTTTTCAATGCTTGCAACGTCGATTTCGTTGTCGAAATGGCCGATATTACATACGATCGCCTGATCTTTCATTTTGGCCATGTGTTCGTGCGTAATCACATGGTAGTTACCGGTGGCAGTCACAAAAATGTCCGCATGCTCAGCCGCATAATCCATGGTCACAACACGGTAGCCTTCCATCGCAGCCTGCAAGGCGCAAATCGGGTCAATCTCAGTCACCCAGACTTGGGCAGACAAGGCTCGCAGCGCTTGCGCTGAACCTTTACCCACGTCACCGTAGCCAGCGACCACGGCAATTTTGCCGGCAATCATCACGTCGGTCGCACGCTTGATACCGTCTACAAGGGACTCACGGCAGCCATACAGGTTATCAAACTTGGACTTGGTCACGGAGTCATTAACGTTAATCGCCGGGAAAGCCAGCTTGCCCTCTTTGTGCATCTGGTACAAACGGTGTACGCCAGTGGTGGTTTCTTCAGTCACGCCCTTGATCGCAGCCAAACGAACAGAGTACCAGTTTGGATCCATTTTCAGCTTGGCTTTGATCGCATTAAACAGGCAGACTTCTTCTTCAGAAGTCGGATTGGCCACCACAGATAAATCTTTTTCAGCGCGAGTACCCAGGTGTAACAATAAAGTCGCATCACCACCATCATCCAGGATCATGTTGGAGTAACCACCGTCAGTCCACTCAAAAATACGGTGGGTGTAATCCCAGTAGTCTTCCAGTGTTTCACCTTTCACGGCAAACACAGCCGTGCCTGTCGCAGCAATCGCAGCGGCAGCGTGGTCCTGGGTAGAGAAAATATTACAGGAGGCCCAGCGCACGTCTGCGCCCAGGTCTTTCAGCGTTTCAATCAGCACCGCTGTCTGAATGGTCATATGCAAAGAACCAGTGATGCGTGCGCCTTTGAGTGGCTGTTGTGCCGCGTATTCTTCGCGGATCGCCATCAAGCCAGGCATTTCGGTTTCAGCGATGGCAATCTCTTTGCGGCCCCAATCGGCCAAAGCCATGTCGGCCACAACGTAGTCTTTAATATCAGCTACAGTATTCATGTTTCAAATCCTTAAAAAAATGAAAACTGAGCAGGAAAAGTTCTAAGAACCGGTGGAAACGTTTGTTCACCTTTTTTCCGTGCTCGCACAGTGAAAAGTGAACGCCGTTGAGATGCTTTGCAGCAAATGCTCTGAGCCTGGGAGTCAGATGACTCTCGCAGCGTTCCTCAGAAGTTGCGGATTATACGCCAACCCCGGCATTTTACAAAAAATCGGCCAGAGCCAAGCGCGAAACAAGGGGCGAAATCCACCGTAAATATGCTGCCTAAACGCGCAGAAAACACTATCCCTCAAACTGACACAATTACACCTTGTTGCTCTGCAAAATCACTGTCACACACCTGTGTCATGATGTCATCACGGCATCAAACAGATAACCAGATTAGGAAAGGTGGCTCGTATGACAATGTATCAAGTAATGGACGAAGAGAATCATTGCATCGCAACCTTTCATCATTTTCAGGAAGCGATTTATACCGCACAAGATTTCACCCTGTGGGATGATGAACATTACTACCATGTAGAAGAGCTGGACATGGCAGTAGCATAAGCGATTGCACCATTCGATTTAAGACCCAAGTCGATTTAATACCCAAGTGATTTAAAACAAAAAGCGCCCGGTTGGGCGCTTTTTCATATTGTTGATTTTGCTTCAAATTGATTTTTCTTCACTAGGGCAACTAGGGCAGGCTTTTCATTGCTACCGTCAAG
>DATMSK010000178.1:0-7433 GCA_035565395.1 Methylophilus sp.
TCGACCTTTTGTTTGAGCGCCTGGCCTTTAAGGCCAAGATGGGTTTGTAATGGCTCGCCGATTTGAAAGCCGATGGTAAGTACTGGATTCAAGGAGGTCATGGGTTCCTGGAAAATCATACCCATTTGCCTGCCACGCAGATGCTGCATCGCAGCATCGTTAAATTGGCTGATATCTTGCCCCTGGAAGAACACGCGTCCTTGCATGTGCAATTGTGGCGACAACAGTTGCATGATACTGAGCGCTGTCAGGCTTTTTCCGCTACCAGACTCACCAACGATACAGGTGGTCTTGCCCTGTGCTAATGTGAATGAGACATTGCTGACCAGTTTACGCTCCGGTGCATGTGTTGGCGTAATGGTCAGTCCTTCTAAACGCAGGATTTCACTCATTCTATGCTGTACACCACGGTGACCACTACCCGGGCAATTTTATCAACGGTGGATTTATCATAAATGCCGCCATAGCTGTTATCACTGTCTTCGCCACCAGTAGCAGGCAGGATATAAAATGCACCCTGGCTGGCAGACTTCATGACGCCGACCTTGACGCCATCCTGTTTGACAAATTCGGTGGCACGGGTACGCGCATTTTTGGTAGCGTCTGCAATCAGTGACATTTTGACGGTTTCAAGGTTGCTCACCAGGTATTCAGGTGGTTGCGAGGTGACGGGATGGTTGTCGGCACGCAGGGCTAAAATCGCCTGGTTGGCGGCTGCAATTTTTTTGAGGTCGGTGGAGCTGATATGCACGCTTTGGTAGCCTTCAAAACCGCGCTGGACCTGGCGAGGGCTATCATGGATGTATTCTTCTTCATAATGCGGGCCCAGGGTTTGTACATCGATGGTGCGCATGCTGGAGTCCAGGCCTTGCTGGTCTAGGAAATTTGCGAGGACTGCCCGTTCGCGGTCGATAGCACGTAGCGTTTCGGCTTGGGTAGGAGCAACCACACCAATATTAATCGTCCATTGCGCACGGTCCGCCTTGACTGGTTTTTCTGCCAAGCCTTTGACGGTAATGGACTGTTGGCTGGAGACCGCATGTTTGGCCTGCACGCCAAGAATAAAGGCGGCAGATGCCATCCCGACTGCCAGTAACAGGCCCAGGGCCGTCATGGCATTAAAAAAATGTTTTTGCTCTGACATCCGGCCTCCTGTCATCAATGACAATTAACTTGAATGAATGATGCCTAATACCTGGTCAAGTTTAACACGTGCTTGCTCGCCTTGGACCAGCATGGGTTTCAGGCTGAGTTCATCTGCGGCGGCTTCATCATCACCCAAAATGGCAGCAAACCTGGCGCCACTGCGGTCTGCTTTTTTCATTTGTGATTTAAAACTGCCACCCCCTGCATGTAATACGACACTGAGTCCCATGCTACGGAGGTTTTCTGCGACCGTAAACGCTTTCTGTTCTGCTAGTTCACCAACGTTCACCAGGTAAATGTCGGCCTGGTTTTGTGCGGTGACGCCATATTCCTGCATCAGCAAGAATACACGCTCCAAGCCAATGCCAAAGCCGCAGGCCGGGGTGGCGCTGCCGCCAATGCGTTCAACCAAGGTGTCATAACGGCCACCACCGGCAATGGTCCCCTGGGCGCCGAGTTTGGTGGTCACCCATTCAAACACCGTACGGTTGTAATAATCCAGCCCGCGTACCAGTCTATGGTTAATCACATAAGCAATGCCCGCCTGGTCAAGTAGGCTGCACAAGCGCGCAAAGTGTTGTCTGGAAGCCTCACCGAGGCAGTCCATCAGTTTAGGCGCTGCTTCGCACATGGCCTGCATGCGTGGATTTTTGGTGTCTAGGATACGCAAGGGGTTACTGTGCAGGCGGCGCTTGGCATCCTCATCCAGCAATTCTGCATGCTGTTCAAAATAAGTAATCAAGGTCTGGCGGTACTGCGCACGTTCTTCCGCATCACCGATGCTGTTTAACTGTAATTCAACATCTTTAATGCCAAGCGCCTGCCACAAACGGGCCAACAGGACAATTTGCTCGGCATCCACATCTGGTCCATCAAAGCCAAACGCTTCCACGCCAATCTGGTGAAATTGGCGCTGGCGGCCTTTCTGCACGTTTTCATGGCGGAACATCGGGCCCATATACCACAAGCGTTGTGGACCATTGTAGGTCAGGTTATGCTCAATGACTGCACGCACACAGCCCGCAGTACCTTCCGGGCGCAGGGTCAGTTTGTCGCCATTGAGTTTGTCTTCCCAGGCATACATTTCTTTTTCAACAATATCGGTATGCTCACCCACACTGCGTACAAACAATTCGGTGGGTTCTACCACCGGCATGCGAATATTGTGATAACCATACTGGCTCAAAATTCTGCGTGCAGTATCTTCGAGTTTAAACCAGAGTGGGGTGGCTTCAGGCAGGATGTCGTAAAAGCCTTTAATGGATTGAAATTTTTGCGTCATAAACTAAATAGCAACGATAGGAATTACGCCAGATTTGGCAGCGCGTAGTTTGCCGCCTTGAGCGTAGTGCGTATGGACGTAATCGTCCACGATCTGTTGAAACTCTTCGGCAATATGGTCGCCTTTGAGGGTAACCGTTTTTTCGCCATCGACAAAGACTGGCGCCACCGGGACTTCTCCCGTACCCGGCAGGCTGATACCAATGTTGGCCAGTTTGGATTCACCTGGTCCATTCACCACACAGCCCATGACAGCTACGTTGAGTGTTTCTACCCCGGGATATTGGCTGCGCCAGATTGGCATCTGGTTGCGCAACCAGGTTTGGATTTGTAATGCCAATTCCTGGAAATAGGTACTCGTTGTGCGTCCGCAGCCAGGACAAGCAGTCACCAAAGGTGTGAAGGAGCGGATACCCATGGTCTGCAGGATTTCCTGCGCCACCACGACTTCTTTAGTACGGGATTCGGTGGGTTCTGGCGTCAGGGAGACGCGTATGGTATCGCCTATGCCTTGCTGTAGCAGAATGGCAAGTGCAGCGGTAGACGCCACCACGCCTTTAGAGCCCATGCCTGCTTCGGTCAGGCCTAAGTGCAAGGGGTAATCACAACGGTTACCAAGCTCCTGGTAGACTAGCACCAGGTCCTGCACATTGCTGACCTTGCACGAAATAATGATTTGATCAGGATTTAAACCCAGATCCACGGCTTGCTGGGCACTTTCCAGCGCCGACTGAATGAGCGCTTCACGCATAAGGGCATCGGCAGACAGCGGGCTGACTGATTTACCGTTATCATCCATCATCTGCGCCATTTTGGCCTGATCCAGGCTACCCCAGTTCACGCCTATGCGCACGGCTTTTTTATATTGGATAGCAGCTTCAATCATGGCGGCAAACTGTTCGTCGCGCTTGCTGCCTTTGCCGACATTCCCCGGGTTAATGCGGTATTTAGCTAATGCTTGTGCGCAATCGGGATAGGCTTGCAATAGCTTGTGACCGTTATAGTGAAAGTCACCCACCAGTGGTACCGGGCAACCTAGTGCATCCAGCCCTTTGCGGATAGTCGCTACCTGGGCTGCTGCTTCCGGGCTGTTTACTGTAATGCGTACCACTTCGGAGCCGGCCTGCCATAATTCATAAACTTGCGCGATAGTGGCTTGTGCATCAGCAGTGTCGGTATTGGTCATGCTCTGCACAACAACGGGAGATACCGTTGTGCCATCCAGGCCGCCACCTACGGCAACGTGGCCGACCATCACTTGACGGGTATTTCTACGGGATATCATGATTATTTCAATTGAATGCGTGCCACACGGCCACGGGTAGCCTGTGTTAAATCATAAGGCTGATTATCAATGGTTAACTGTGTACCCGCAGCATGTCCCACGGTAATATTCACGGGTTTTTCAGTTATCACCTGGCGCTCAGAACCAGCCGGCAGCACTTCACTGAATACTTTTTTGCCTTGCTGATCCTCAATGCGTACCCAAGAGTCCTCAGTCACTTTGAATGTCAGGTTGGCTTTTTGTGGATCAGTTGCTTTAAGGGTTGTGCTTTCCGCTGCCTGAGTTGTTGCCGGTGTTGGCGTGCTTACAATCGTGCTATCAGTGCCATTGTTGGCTGTAGGCTCGACGGAAGATGTTTCATTATTCGGGCCGGGCACGGATTGAATGCTATTATCAGCCGCCTGGGTTGTTGCTGTACTTGTGTCTAGCCCCTCTGTCGCAGTTGGCGCAGGAGCCGTGTCAGGCGTTGCTGGCACGCTTTCAGGGGCTGGCATGGCAATTTCCTGACCAGTGGTGTCGCTGATTTCGCCCACATCTGGGGCCAGGGATGCATCTTGCAGCGCATGAGGCTTGATGTGATTGATATAAAAATATGCCGCAATGCCTGCCAGGATCAGGAAAATCAAAAACGTTAACAGCCGTTGCGGGCGGAACGCACGCGCTGGTTTATCAATCACCGATGGGCTAGCATTGGAACGAACGCTTAATGGCAGTGGGGCCTTGTTGGGGACAATGCGCTGGTATGCTTCCAGGATGGGCTGCACATCAATATTCAACAAGCGAGCATAATTGCGGATAAACCCACGCACGATACTGGGTTGTGGCAATTTTTCGAAATCATCCTGTTCAATTGCCTGGATTTGCTTGATGCCCAATCTTAGTTGGCTACACACTTCATGGATACTCAGCCCCTGGGCTTCGCGTGCTGCTTTCAGGACATTACCGCAGCCTGAGCCTGAAAGGGCCATCGTGACCGGTTGGGGCGAACTTTCCATCGCCAAGGCTGCGCCATATTCTTCAGGGCTATCTGGCGTTTGAATCTGTTGTTCCGGTGAATTGGCGGATTCAAACGAGGTTGATAGGGGGGCAGCGTTATTTTCGCTAGTCGTTGTAGGCGTCAACTGATTCGAAGCAGAAGGAGAAAGCTCCGTTTTGCGCTTACGGCCACGTTTTGGTTTCTCTGCTGCCTCTGCAGGATTGACGTTGGTTTTGTCTTCTGACGTCACTCGCTTTTACTCCATTTTCAGCAATTGTTTGGTTTCGTTGGCGTTAGGGAACAGCTTATGCAATTGAACGCTGTAGTAGGTCGCATCATCGGACATATGTAATGCCCGGCAAATGCGTACTGCCAAAAATAGTGACTCCGGTGTCGGCGCAACGTTCACGCTGTTTTGTAGGGTATTCAAGGCCAGCGCTGGCTCGCCACGACTAAATTGCAGGTTGGCTAGCTGGTAAGCGCTGGCATGTGAGAGAGGGTCTACTTGCAAGGCCTGGAAAAAGAAATTTTCTGCCTGCTTATTTTGCTGTGCGCGCATGGCACAGACCCCGGCATTATAAAACGCTACTTGGGGCGTCTTGTACAAAGGATTCTTGACCGCCAACGCAAACTCTTTTTGTGAGGCCTCAAACTTACCCTGGTCGCATAAAAAGCGGCCATAGTTATTGTGCGACTCGGAGTTTGATGGTTGCAGTTGTATGGAACGTTTAAACGCCTCTTCAGCGCGGGCTTGCTCACCTAGGGTCGCATATACCAGCCCCAGGCCATTATAGGCGAGGGCATAGCTTGGGCTGCGCTCAATCGCTGTGTTGAATTCTTCCAGAGCGACTTCATACCGTTTGAGGCGGAAATATTCAGCTCCTAACTCAGTATGCACGCGCGCGGATTCAACGTCTCCAGTTTCGCGACCAATGGCTTGCTGGTCGTAAGGAGAGTTGTTACTTGCTGACGGATTTTGCGCACAACCATTCAGCCACAACGCTGTGGCCAAGGCAAGCATGACCGCGGATGGCGCGAAGAAGGTTGATTTCATGACTTACTGTTCCGGATGAATCGCAATGGTTTTTTCTGACCGTTTAGTTTTATCTAAGACCTTGCCAGCAAGCTGGCCACAGGCTGCATCAATATCGTCGCCGCGTGTTTTACGCACGGTCACCACAAAGCCAGCTTGCATTAACATATCACGAAATGCGCGCACCTGCATGGGTTTGGACGTGCCGTAACCACTGTTGGGGAAGGGGTTGAATGGGATCAGGTTAAATTTGCACGGGACATTGCGCACAATATTAATCAGCTCTTTGGCGTGCTCCAAGGTGTCATTCACACCGTCCAGCATCACGTATTCAAAGGTCACGAAATCACGTGGGGCCTTGACCAGGTAGCGCTCACAGGCAGCCATCAGCTCTTTAATCGGGTATTTTTTGTTGATGGGTACAATTTCATCACGCAGGGCATCATTAGGCGCATGCAATGAAACAGCCAATGCTACCGGACAATCCTCTTTCAAGCGGTCCATGGCAGGCACCATGCCACTGGTCGATAAGGTCACGCGACGCCGACTCAGGCCGTAAGCGCTGTCATCCAGCATAATCTGCATGGCCGTGACGACGTTGTCATAGTTCGCCAATGGCTCACCCATGCCCATCATGACCACGTTGGAAATGATGCGCTCACCGGGTGGCAGCAAGTCGTAACCTGGTGCCTGGCGTAAGGCGTGGTTGGCAATCCATAACTGGCCGATGATTTCGGAGACTTGCAGATTGCGGTTAAAGCCCTGGCGGCCCGTGCTGCAGAATGTGCATTCCAGCGCACAGCCTACCTGGCTGGAGATACATAATGTACCGCGGTCATCTTCAGGGATAAAAACAGTTTCTACACTGTTGGCAGTGCCATCCCTAAGGTTGTTGGTCCCAATGAGCCACTTCCGAGTGCCATCGTCAGACACTTGTTCCAGTTGCACATCTGGCAGGGTAAATTCTGTTTCCTGGCGTAGTTTCTCGCGCAGGGTTTTGGCAATATCGGTCATCTGTTCGAGGTCTAACACCCCGAAGTGATGCATCCAGCGCATCAATTGCTTGGCGCGAAAAGGCTTCTCGCCGAGACTTAAAAAGTACTCGGCGAGTTGCGGTTGGTTAAGATTCAATAAATTAACCAAGTGTATTCCTTAAGCTTTGGAATCATTCATCAGTTGAGTGGATGAAGCGATTAGCCGAAGAAGTATTTGATTTCGATCGCTGCGTTTTCCAGTGAGTCGGAACCGTGCACCGCGTTCGCATCGATGCTGTCAGCAAAGTCAGCACGGATAGTGCCTGGCGCTGCGTCTTTAGGGTTAGTTGCACCCATCAGTTCACGGTTTTTCAACACGGCGTTTTCGCCTTCCAATGCTTGAATCATCACTGGACCGGAGATCATGAATTTCACCAGGTCGTTGAAGAAAGGACGCTCTTTGTGCACAGCGTAAAAGCCTTCAGCTTCAGCTTGTGTCAGTTGTGTCATTTTAGCTGCAACGATTTTCAAACCAGCATTTTCAAAACGGGTGTAGATTTGACCAATCACGTTTTTTGCAACTGCGTCTGGTTTGATGATGCTGAGTGTGCGCTCTAAAGCCATGAGAACTCCAAAATAAAAGTAATTAACAAGAAAAACAAACGACTATTCTACTATTTTTAACGTGATTGATAAACCGCATTCATGCACCTAAGTGATGACGCGTGTCAGTTTATT
>DATMSK010000179.1:0-3220 GCA_035565395.1 Methylophilus sp.
CCGACTACCATCATTACGTCTGCCCATGCTGCAAAACAAAACATCATGGCTGCCGCCTGGGTCTGCGCTTTAGACTTCAAGCCACCCAAAGTCACGGTCGTGATTGACAGCAAAACCTACACCCGCGAACTGATGGAAGCGGAAGGGACTTTTGCCATCAACCTGCCCTGTGTCAAACAAATCGAGATGGTGAAACAAGTCGGTGGGATCAGCGGCCGTGATTTGGCAGGCACCGACAAATTTGCTGAGTACGGCATTGAGACCTTTGCTGCACAGGAAATCAGCGCACCGCTGGTGAAAGATTGCGTGGCCTGGCTGGAATGTAAAATTATCCCCGAGCCGCACAACCAGAACGCTTACGATTTGTTTATTGCTGAAGTGGTGGCCGCGCATGCCGATGAGCGGGTGTTTAGCGATGGCAGGTGGCATTTTGAGGGGCACGATGATTTACGGACGATCCACCACATTGCTGGTGGTGTGTTTTTTGCCACTGGCCAAGCCTGTTAGTTAACCTCTGTTGCGATAAAAAAGCCCTGTCATCTTTGCAGGGCTTTTTTATTGTCCCGATTTTGCAGTGAAACTTTCCTCTTTTCATTGGTGTCAATATTAATATCTGTAAGCAAAAAGAGGGGCTTACAGGTAAATATTCCACCAGTTTCCTATACGGAAAAAATCAGGATGCCCAGGCATCTTGTCTATCGTGCGTGTTCCATCATTGGCCGCATGCGAGTGTTTCATGATCGGCAGTCACAAAAGCCGGACCGTTTGTCCTTTGCTGGCGTTGCTGCCCGAGAATGCAGAAGGGAGGCGCCATGCGCCATAAAAAAACAGATCAAAACGACCAGTTGTATATTTTGCTTATCAGCATGCATGGCCTGATCCGCGGCGACCAGCTTGAGTTAGGCGTAGATGCGGACACCGGTGGCCAATGCACCTATGTGCTGGAACTGACAAAAGCTTTGGCAAAACAATCGCAAGTCGCCAAGGTAGACTTGCTCACCCGCCTGATTGACGATCCTCACGTCTCTACCGACTACGCACAACCGGAAGAAGTACTCTCCAGCAAAGCCAGAATTATTCGCCTGCCGTGCGGGCCAAAACGCTACATGCGTAAAGAAAGCTTATGGCCGCACCTGGACCAAATGGTGGATAAATGCTTGCACTACTTACGCCAGCAGCGACGTTTGCCTGATGTGATTCACTCCCATTATGCGGATGCAGGCTATGTTGGCCGCCAGCTCTCCATGTTGTTGGGGATCCCATTGGTACATACCGGCCACTCGCTGGGGTTGCCGAAACGCGAACGTTTGCTCTCTAGCGGACGTAAAGCGACCACCATCGAAAAACAATTTAACTTTGAACGGCGTATTGCAGAAGAAGAAGCATTGCTGCGGGATGCTGCGCTCATCGTCACCAGTACGCGCCAGGAAATTGAGTTGCAGTATGGCATGTATGCCCACATGGATGGCAAACGCTTCAAAGTCATCCCGCCTGGTACAGACACCACGCGTTTTTCGCCGGCAGGCCGTCGGCCTATTGCCAGTGGTGTGGAGCTCAGTATCACCCGCTTTTTGGAACAGCCTAAAAAGCCAATGATATTGTGTATTTGCCGCCCCGAGTTGCGCAAAAACATTAACGGTTTACTCAAAGCTTATGGATCACATCCAGCGTTGCACGAACGGGCGAACCTGGTGCTGGTCGCAGGATCTCGTGAGGATATCCGTCAATTGGATAAAGCCCAGCAATCAGTATTAAATGAGCTGCTACTGGATATTGATGCTTATGATTTGTGGGGCAAAGTTGCGATTCCCAAGCATCTGCCACAGGAGGATATCCCTGAGCTCTACCGTATGGCCGCGAAAAGTGGGGGTGTTTTTATCAATGCCGCGTTTACCGAACCTTTTGGCCTGACGCTATTGGAAGCCGCCGCCAGCGGTTTACCTATCATTGCGCCCGATGATGGTGGTCCACGCGATATTCTTGCCAACTGCCACAACGGCCTGCTGACCAACACCTTGGACAGCGATGCCATCGCCGAGAGTTTGCGGAGCGCCCTGTCTGACAAAAAGCGCTGGCAGAAATGGGCACGTAACGGCGTACTCAATATTAAGCGCCACTACACCTGGGATGGCCATGTCACCAAGTACCTGAAAGAGGTACGTCATTTGCAACATAAACACCGCAAGAACTTACGTAAACAACGCATCGCACTCCATGAAGGAACGTCTACGATTCCATTGGCGGATTATGCGTTCATCAGTGATATTGATAACACCTTGCTGGGTAACCGTGCTGCGCAGGCTGATTTAGTGGACTGGTTAAATACCAACGCCGGTGAGGCGGTTTTTGGCATTGCCACAGGCAGGCCACTGGAAAGTGCGATTGATATTTTGCGCAAACACCGTATCCCGATTCCTGATGTCCTGATTACATCTGTCGGTTCTGAAATTCACTATGGCGCCCGCCAGACGCCAGATATTGGCTGGGCGAACCATATCCGTCACTTATGGCGGCGGGAAGATCTGCTGCAGGTGTTGCAAGCATTACCTGGCTTACGCCTGCAGGCACCAGAAAACCAGCGTGAATTTAAAATTTCCTTCCTGGTGAATCCGGAGGATATGCCTGGGATCGAAGCGATTAAACAGCACTTGCATCAACATCATCTGCATGCACAGGTCATTTACTCACATGATGAATTCCTGGATATTTTGCCTGTGCGCGCTTCCAAAGGTCACGCCATCCGCTATCTGGCTTACAAGTGGGGATTGCCGCTCACCCGGTTTTTAGTCGCAGGCGACTCCGGCAATGATATTGAAATGCTCTCTGGCGACACGATGGCCGTGGTAGTCGGCAATCATAGCCATGAGCTTGCCTCGCTCAAGGGGCAGCAAAAAATTTACTTTGCCCAGGCGCACTATGCACATGGCATTCTAGAAGGCATGGCCCATTACCACTTTGGCAAACCGCCCTCGCGTGCGGCTAATGCCAAAGATGCAGTAGTCGCTTAATCAATATTCGTTGGACTGGAAAACCGTATGTACGAACAAATATCACACGCGATATTGAATGACACCTTACGCAAGCTCACCACGGGCAGCCGTGATAAGGAATGGCAATATTTTTATACCCGGTTGGGCGCAAACTTTTATGCAATTTATTCGTTATTTCATCATTTGTATGGCCATCTGCCAGATTTCAAACCGCAACTGGCACATTTAAT
>DATMSK010000180.1:0-6985 GCA_035565395.1 Methylophilus sp.
GTCTCCGGGTTAACTGGCGCCATTATCGCGTTTGAGGATGAGCTGGATGCCTGGTTAAACCCGCAACTGTTCCGGCCAGCCTGGCAGCCTGGCAAGCCTGTGCTCGATCCTTACCAGCTACAGGCGCTGGCGCAGCAGCAAGCGCCAGTCGGCACGCTGGTGGATGAAGTGTTATTCAAGTTGCCAGAAGCCCAGGCAGCTTCTGGCCTGACTGAACGTGTACTGGCCTTCCGGCTCAGCCCGTCTGATCCACGCGTCACAGAAACGGTGGCCGACCAGCTGTTTATAGACCCGCAAACGGGTGCCAGTCTTGGGGCGCGTAAATATGGCGAGAGCCTGTTTCAGCGGGAGACCTTGATCACCTTTCTCTACAGGCTGCATTATTCACTGGCTTTACCGGGCAAAAGTGGGCACCTGATTATGGGCATTGTGGCGCTGTTATGGACGCTGGATACCTTTGTAGCGTTTGCCTTGACGCTGCCCCGGAGGCAGGCACAGGCCAAAACCCGCTTCTGGCATCGCTGGCGACCGGCCTGGCTGGTCAAGTGGCAGGCCAGTGCTACTCGCATCAACTTTGACCTGCACCGTGCATTGGGCCTGTGGCTATGCACGGTGTTACTCATATTTGCCTGGTCCAGCGTCATGTTCAACTTGCGTGACCAGGTCTACCTGCCTTTGATGTCCAAAGTATTGCCGTTTGACCTGTCCTGGCGCAGTGTGCCCAAGCTGGACCAGCCACTGGACCGCTTGCCCATGCCATGGCCAGACGCGCATCACATGGCACGGCAGGCCATGCAAGGCTTTGCACAATACCATGGTTTAAAGATCGATTTTGAAGACAGGTTGCGCTTAGACCGCGTGCGCGGCGTCTATATGTATTCAGTGCATAGTTCTGCCGACTTGCGTGAAGACCGGGGCAATACGGCGATCTTGATTGATGCTCAGACCGGGGATCTGAAAGGCTGGTGGCTACCGACCAGGGGTGAAACAGGCAATACCGTCAGTAACTGGCTGGGGGCCTTGCATATGGGGCAGGTGTTTGGCCTGCCTTACCGGATATTTGTCTGTTTGACTGGCCTGGCTCTGGTTGCCATTTCCGTCACGGGGGTGTTGATCTGGAGCCGCAAGCGTGCAGGCAAAACAAAGCTTAAGCCCGTTGGTCGCAAAGCGGTAAAACGTGTTTCAGTCTAATTTACCAGCGGCGGCTTAGCATAAAGTGCAGGAAAATGGCTTCGTTGCGGATTTCTGAGTCACCAAACAATGGACTGTTGTATTTGACGCTGACTGGTAGCATCCACTCCACACCACTTGTCATCAGCCAGTTCTGGTCTAGTTTGCGCGCCGCACCAAAAGTCAGGTGATGTTCCAGGATGCCTGCCAGTAATGGGCTGGAATTCTGGCGCGGGATCGGGTTTTTGCCATAGTTATGGCCCGCATAAAGTGTCGTCTTGTCATCCCATTTATAGGCAAGCCCTGTCGCGACGACCCACTGGTTTTTCCAGTCTGCAGGATTGCTTGAGCCATACACAGCCGGTGCTGCAGCATTGTCAGGTTTTGTGGCACGCAGTTTTACGTCATTAATTGCATCGTCCCAATTAAGCCAATTGAGCTTGAATGACAGTAGCCAGTCATCTGTAGGCTTGAATGCCAACCCTACCGCCACTTCGCGAGGCAAGGCAAAGCCTTTGACTGAAGCGTCAGCATACTTCACCTTACCCAATCCGGCGCCGGTGAAGTCGGCCGTTAGCGTGCCGCCAGTCATGGGAAGCTCGGTTTTTTCGGTATAGGCAGCCGCCAGCGTTAGCGAAGGCGTCACCCGATATTGCATGCCGAGCTTGAAGCCCGTACGGATAGCCGAAGCACCTTCCAGCTTGTAGCCAGCAAAGGTTGTGCCGACTGAAGTGTTGGAAAAGAAATCCTGCTCTATGCTGCCATACACCAGATTCAGGCTGGCGCCCAATGAAAGCTTTTCGTTCACCTGGCAGCCGATGCCGGGAATAATCTTGGCGATACCAAACAGAGAGGACAAATCATCACGATTGCCAAACGGTGTGCGCAAATTCTCGAACACGCCACCCGCGCCACCTTGGGCGAACAAGCCTATACCAGCCGTACAATCGGTACCCTCCAGTGGCCGTGCGTAGCCGCCACCACCCAAAAAAGTATAGCGGTTAGAGGCGTGCTCTTCGTTACGAGGGTCTTTATGCACAAGGTCCGTCGTGCGCAGCACAGAGCCAAACACATCCATGAGCGGCGACTTGATTTGTGTCAGCCCGGCCGGGTTGGTGTTCAGCGCACTGGTATCGCGCGCCACGGCGACATCGGCGCCCCCCATCAGGGTAGATTCAGCGCCGAAGCCAATCAGGTTAATCCCGTTGGTAGCATGAACGGCGCCGCTAGCGCCTGCAAAGGCGAGAGCGGTTGCGAAGGGTAGGCTAAAAAGGCGGGTAGAAATCATTGCGGCGTGAACTATTATTAATTGGGTGTAGTTTCGCATACTCTGGCAACGCTGTGTCGTCATAATAGAGCCGGAATTACATCGTATTTATGCTTAAGAAAGTTAGCCGGAGCCATTTGTACACGGATGAGTGCAACAGTCTTTATTCTGATTTAAAGGCATGACTTTCATCCGTGTGCATAGCAAATACGTGTGTATTTTCGCACGCCAAATCACAGGTAATCAATGGTGAGATCGCCTGTGTCACGGGCGCGGAAATATTCCCCAATAAAAACAATCAGTTGCTGGTTGTCAATCAAAATAAATCAATATATTGTGTTTTTGGTAATTGAAAAGCCATAGATATTGTTTTATAGTCGCATCCATACGGTATGCAGAAGAGCGTCCTCTTCTGCGTTTAATAGGGAACCTGGTGCGTGAAACTGCGCAGGAATCACTAAGCCAGGGCTGCCCCCGCAACTGTGATCAGCGAGTTGTTTGCTGCAATCGACGCCACTGAGTAAATTCGGGAAGGCACAAGCAAATAATGATGACCTGAGAGCCAGGAGACCTACCGTGATTTTTTTCTTGTTAACGTTTGAGGCGGGGTGTCCTCGGCAGATACGATTTTTTCAGAAGCGGGCTTGATAAAGGGGTTGCTCGGCCTGAAAAAATGATGTCTATGCCACTTGTCGGGTCACCTTCGCTGCCGGAATTGGGAGCCAATAATGTCACAATACGAATCCATGCAGGCCACGAAACGCGATGGCCGCAAGGAACCTATTAATCTCGACAAAATCCACCGCGTGATTGACTGGGCCGCACAAGGCCTCAATAACGTCTCGGTGTCGCAAGTCGAGCTGCGCTCCCACATCCAGTTTTATGACGGTATCCGCACTGATGATATCCACGAGACCATCATCAAGTCTGCGGCTGACCTGATCTCGGAAGAAACACCAGACTACCAGTACCTGGCCGCACGCCTGTCGATCTTTCACCTGCGCAAGATCGCCTATGGCCAGTTTGAGCCGCCCCACCTGTTTGACCACGTCACGAACCTGGTAGAGCTGGGCAAATACGATAAACATTTGCTGAGCGATTACAGTCGCGAAGAATTCGATGTGCTGAATGGCTATATCGACCACTGGCGTGACCTGAATTTCTCCTATGCTGCGGTCAAGCAGTTAGAGGGCAAATACCTAGTACAAAACCGCGTCACCAAGAAAATCTACGAGAGCCCGCAGTTCCTGTACATCCTGGTGGCGATGAGCCTGTTTGCCAATTACAAAGGGCAGACCAGGCTGGATCTGATCAAGCGTTTCTATGATGCAGTGTCCACCTTCAAGATCTCGCTGCCTACGCCTATTATGGCCGGTGTGCGTACGCCGACGCGCCAGTTCAGCTCTTGCGTGCTGATTGAATGTGACGACAGCCTGGATAGCATCAACGCCACCTCTAGCGCGATTGTGAAATACGTGTCGCAACGCGCCGGTATCGGCGTCAACGCGGGCCGCATCCGTGCACTGGGCAGTGAAATCCGGGGTGGCGAAGCACAACACACTGGCTGCCTGCCGTTCTACAAATTATTCCAGTCTGCCGTGAAATCGTGTTCACAGGGTGGTGTGCGTGGTGGGGCGGCGACCTTGTTCTATCCTTTGTGGCACCTGGAAGTCGAGTCCTTACTCGTCCTGAAAAACAACCGCGGTGTAGAAGAAAACCGTGTGCGCCACCTCGATTACGGCGTGCAGATCAACCGCCTGATGTACCAGCGCCTGATCAAGGGCCAGAACATCACCTTGTTCTCACCGCATGATGTGCCTGGCATGTACGACGCTTTCTTTGCCGACCAGGACGAGTTCGAGCGTTTGTACACGCAATACGAAGCTGATGAAAGCATCCGCAAACGCACCATGCCAGCGGTAGATCTGTTCTCACTCATGATGCAAGAGCGCGCCGGTACTGGCCGTATCTACATCCAGAACGTGGACCACTGCAATACGCACAGCCCATTTGACCCAGCGGTGGCACCGGTTCGCCAGTCCAACCTGTGTATGGAAATCGCGCTGCCAACCCATCCATTGAACGACATCAATGATGAAGAAGGCGAAATCGCGCTGTGTACCTTGTCTGCGTTTAACCTGGGTGCGCTGGAGTCCCTGGACGAGCTGGAAGGTCTGGCCGACCTGGTCGTGCGTGCGCTGGATGCCTTGCTGGAGTACCAGGATTACCCAGTCAAAGCAGCATTGAACGCCACCAATAAGCGTCGTTCACTGGGCGTGGGTGTCATCAACTACGCTTACTACCTGGCGAAAAATGGCACGGGTTACACTGAGGATGCCGCGCTGGGCCTGACCCACCGCACATTTGAGGCGATTCAGTATTACCTGCTCAAAGCCTCGGTACAACTGGCGCGCGAATTTGGCCCATGTGGTGCGTTTAACGAAACCACCTACGCCAAAGGCATTTTGCCGATTGATACCTATAAAAAAGACCTGGATGCCGTATGTAGTGAGCCATTACTGCTCGACTGGGAAAGCCTGCGCACCGAAATCCAGAAAGACGGCTTGCGTAACTCAACCTTGACGGCACTGATGCCATCCGAGACGTCCAGCCAGATTGCTAACGCCACAAACGGTATTGAACCGCCGCGCGGCCTTGTCTCCGTCAAGCAGTCCAAAGACGGTATTTTGCGCCAGGTGGTGCCAGAGATTGAGCGCCTGCGTGACCAATACCAGTTGCTGTGGAAAATGCCTAACAACGACGGTTATCTTAAGCTGGTAGGTGTGATGCAGAAGTTTGTCGACCAATCGATTTCTGCCAACACCAACTACGACCCAACCCGTTTTGAAGGTGGCCGTGTGCCGATGAAACAGCTGCTGAAAGACTTGCTGCAAGTGTACAAGTTGGGCATTAAAACGCTGTACTACCACAACACCAGAGACGGAGCGACTGAAGGTGGCACCGAGGCAGAAGATGATGGATGTGCCAGCGGTGCTTGTAAAATCTAAGAGTTACAACGCATACGCAATGCGCGTATGCGTTTGGGGTTGATTTAACAAAAAATAGCAATAAGTGAGCGAGCGGGATGAAGTACAAGGCACCCGGAACGCACGAACCGAGACAGTACAAATAGTACGGCGAGGTTGGTAGTACCGCGTAACGCAGTAATTCGCCCGCGCAGCCACTTATCTCCAAAGGAACACAAGATGGCCTACAGCATCTTCACCAAAACCGACAACGATCAGTTAAAAGAACCCATGTTCTTCGGCCAGCCCGTCAATGTGGCGAGGTACGACCAGCAGAAATATCCGGTATTCGAAAAGCTGATCGAGAAGCAGCTTTCTTTCTTCTGGCGTCCGGAAGAGGTCGATGTGTCGCAAGACCGTGCCGATTACCAAGGTCTGCCTGAGCATGAAAAGCATATTTTCCTGAGTAACTTAAAGTACCAGACACTGCTGGATTCCATTCAGGGCCGTAGCCCTAACGTGGCCTTGCTGCCATTGGTGTCACTGCCAGAGCTGGAAACCTGGATCGAGACCTGGGCGTTTTCCGAGACCATCCACTCGCGCTCCTACACCCACATCATCCGCAACATCGTCAATGATCCTTCCATCATTTTTGATGACATCGTGCGTAACGACAACATCACCGCGCGAGCGTCCGATATTGCGCATTATTACGATGAGCTGATTCAGCAGACCATGCTGTATTCGCAGCTGGGCGAGGGCAATCATGTCATCAATGGCGAAACCAAAGTAGTGAATCGCCGTGAGCTGAAAAAGCTGCTCTACCGCTGCCTGATGAACGTGAATATCCTTGAGGCGATCCGCTTTTATGTCAGCTTCGCTTGCTCGTTCGCCTTTGCCGAGCGCAAGGTGATGGAAGGTAACGCCAAAATCATCCGCCTGATTGCGCGTGACGAAGCCTTGCACCTTACCGGCACCCAGCACATCCTCAATATCATGCGCTCCGGCCAGGATGATCCCGAGTTCGCCGAGATCGCCGCCGAGTTGCACAACGAATGTTTCGAGATGTTTAAAACTGCTGCCGAGCAAGAAAAACAATGGGCAGAATATCTGTTTAAAGATGGCTCCATGATTGGCCTTAATAAAGACATCCTGAGCCAATACGTGGAATACATCACTAACAGCCGCATGGCCTCGGTCGGTTTGCCACCCGCGTTCCCTAACGCCAAAAATAACCCGATTCCATGGATCAACACCTGGCTGGCCTCAGACACTGTGCAGGTTGCACCGCAAGAAGTAGAATTAAGTTCATACCTGATTGGTCAGATTGATTCCGAGGTTTCGGCTGACGATTTAAACGACTTTGAACTGTAATAAGTGGCTTTGCGGGCAAATTGCTACGTTGTGCGGTTTTTTAGTTTCGGCATAACATAAATGTTAGCCTACACTGAAACTCCGTTTTCACAACTTCGCCGTACTATCTGTACTGTCTCAGTTGTTGCGTTCCGTGCGCCTTGCACTTTATCTCGCACAGTCACTTATTGATTGTTTCGCTATTAAGCTTGAAAAGACTTTTGTACAG
>DATMSK010000181.1:0-4083 GCA_035565395.1 Methylophilus sp.
TTAAGCCGCGAAAGCGGCTTTTTTCTTGGCCGTTAGGAACCAATTTCGCCTTGACAAACTCTTATTAAATGATAATAATTATCATTAGTTATTTTAATACGAGGCAATATGTACGTTTGCGTGTGTAATGCAGTCACTGAGCGCCAAATTCACTTGGCAGTGAAAAATGGTGCAAGAACCGTTAAGCATTTAAAAGATGAATTAGGCGTAGGCGCTGAATGCGGCAAATGTGCCAGCTGCGCCAAGGCTTGCCTTAAAGAAGCGCACGCTGAACAACATCCTGGCTTGGTCAAAAAACTGATTCAACTGACACCCGTACAATTAGGCGCAGCTTAATCTAAAACCGATTCTGAAAAGGGGCCTCTGGCCCCTTTTGTTATTCTAAGCCAGACTCTTTGCACCTCAGCCAATCGCCGTCTACAATCTGGATTCCCCATTTTGACCATCCGCATGACTGAAACTTCTTCACCAGCGCTACACTGGCGCACCCTGGTTTTATTATTACTGCCACCACTCTTATGGGCTGGTAACTTCATTGCCGGGCGCGCCATCAATACAGAAGTGCCGCCCGTCATGCTTTCCCTGATTCGCTGGAGCATTGCTGCAGTTTGTCTGCTACCGTTTGCCATTTCCCCTTTTTTAAAAGACTGGCGAAGCTACAGGCAATACCGCTGGCATGTGCTGGGCACTGCCATAACCGGCGTCGCGACATTTAACTTACTCGTGTACTGGGGCTTACATACGACCAGCGCCACCAATGGCATCATCCTCAATTCATTTATTCCATTCCTGGTAGCCATTTTTGGTTTTCTGCTCTACCGGCATCAACTGCCTGGCAATCAACTGGTCGGGTTGCTCGTATCGCTGGTTGGCGTACTCACCGTCGTCTCCCATGGTGACTGGCAGATATTAAGTTCTTTAGCCTTCGCTCCCGGCGACCTGATTATTTTCCTTGCCATGATTTTCTGGGCACTGTATACCTTATGGATCAAGGAAATTCCGGCTAACATTCATCGCACTGGCCTTATGTTATGCCAGGTATTTATTGCTTTGTTGCTGTTGGCGCCATTGGCCGCGTTGGAAAGCATGACAACAAGTACCCATCTGCAGAATGCAAACACCTTATGGATATTAGGCTACATCGGGATTTTCCCGTCAGTGATTGCACTACTGGCTTATTCCAAAGCGGTAACAATAGTTGGCTCAGTGCGCGCCAGTGTTTTTATACACGCCATGCCGATTTTCGGGTCGATACTCTCAACCTTGCTACTACATGAAACATTCCATCTTTACCAACTACTGGGTATGCTGACCATTTTTACTGGCATCTGGCTGGCGAACCGCACAAGCAAGACGTAAGCATTTAAACTTTACTAACCGCTGTCAGCTAGCTTTTTATTGGCGGTTATTCATTTCAAAACGTCAAGGAGATCAAGTGATGGCAATTGTATTCAACCCTGAGCTGGATTTAATTCTGGAAAGAGAAGTAGATGTAACGCCGGCGCAAATCTGGCATGCGTGGACGACCCCGGAACACCTGATGAAATGGTTTTGCCCGTTACCTTGGAAAACAGTGGCATGTGAAATTGACTTAAAACCCGGCGGTCTTTTCCGCACGGTGATGCAGTCGCCCGAAGGGCAGCAATTTCCCAATATTGGCTGTTATCTCGAGGTGATCCCAAACAAAAAACTGAGTTGGACCAATGCCCTGCAACCAGACTTTAGGCCAGCAAAGACGCCGGAACTTTCACCTGGCCATGAATGTGCAGAATTCTTGATGACTGCCACCCTGCTACTGGAAGCCACCACAAGTGGAACCAGATATACCGCCTATGTATTGCATGCGGATTCCGCATCCAAACAACGGCATGAAGCCATGGGGTTTGAGCAGGGCTGGGGAATCGTGCTGGATCAGCTGGTGGCCGAGATCAAAAAAACACGCTAAGAAGAAGCGATCAGGCCATCCGGTGCAAAATCGGCGACAATGCCCGAAGTTCTTTTTCAGCTTGCACATGGTTCGGAAACAAACTTTCCTGGACGGCATAAAACCTGGCGGAATGGTTCATTTCCCGCAGATGCGCCATTTCATGACAGACGACATACTGGATAATGTGTGGCGGTGCCTGTATCAAGCGCCAGTTCAAGCGAATCTGCCTGCGGCTATTACAACTGCCCCAACGTGATTTGGCATTGGAAAGCGCGACACCACTTATTTTTTCGCCCATTTGTGCAGCAATTAACTCTACCCGGCGAGTGAAGTCTGGCAGCGCCTGCTGTGCATACCATTGCAGTACTTTGCGTGCGACAAAGGCAGGCTGGTCGATCTGCGGCGACCTGACCAAAAGCTGGTTGCCTTGTAGTATCACTGCTTTATTAGTGCCATGGTGCTGCAGTGCCAACACAATATCTTGCCCCATAAACAGCAGAAGTTCACCATCCTGCCACTGCATGGGTGCCACCTGGTTGGCTTCACGCAAAGCCAGTTTTTGCTGTATCCAACCGGACTTTTCCAGTAAAACTTGCTGCAGCTGTGTGGCTGAAATACGCTTGGGCGCATGCACCACCAAGCCATTGGCCGTAATTTTAAGACCGATGGTTTTACGTGCTCTCAGGTCAAGCTGGTAGGTGATGTGTTGCCCATCTGGCAATTGCAACTGCCGTGCAATCACAGTTGCAACATCTCCGCCTCAATCCACTCTTCAACCTGTTTATTGACAGCATCCGGCTTGAGGCCAGTCGTATCAATCGGCTGACCAATCACCACCTGGATCACGCCAGGATATTTAAGAATTGAATTTTTACGCCAGAAACGCCCTGCATTATGCGCGACCGGCACAACCGCAGTTTCAGTATGTGATGCCAGCCAGGCACCACCGATATGATATTTGCCACGTGCACCCGGCGCCGTACGGGTGCCTTCTGGAAAAATCACTACCCACAAGCCACGCTTGAGGCGGTCCTTGCCGTGATTCACCAGTTTTTTCAAGGCCTCTCGGCCGCTACTGCGGTCAATCGGGATGGACCCCACCGCCCATAAACCCCAGCCAAAAAACGGGATCATCAGTAACTCACGTTTAAGCACCCAAACTTGAGGCGGGAAAATACTTTGCAGTGCGATAGTTTCCCAGGCTGACTGGTGCTTGGCCAGGATAATAGAGGGCGTTGCCGGAATATGCTCACGGCCTGTCACCTCATAGCGCAGGTTGCAAGTGACTTTAAGCCACCACATCACTGCATGTGCCCAGCCACTCACCCAGCGCGAGCGCATCACTGCTGGCAACGGGATCAGCAAAATAGCCAGCAACGAGAATGGAATGGTCAATAGAAACAGGCCAACATAAAACAGCCAGGCACGCACGTACAACACGGCCTTTTGCATTATTTGTCACCTGCAATGATGTCTTGAACGGCAGCGGCCAGATCAGCAACCACGATGGTATTCATAGGGACATCCGCCAAATTATAGGTTTCTTCACCTTTACCCGTACGCACCAGGTAAGGCTGGCATCCTGCCTTGTCGAAGGCTTGCAAATCACGCAGGGCATCACCAACGCCTGGCACTTTTGCCAGCTCAAGATTAAACCGGCGGCCAATCTCTTCAATCATGCCGGTGTTTGGTTTACGGCAGTTACAATGGTCATCAGCTGCATGCGGGCAATAAAACACCGCATCAATGCGGCCACCCACTTGCGCCAAGGCTTTGTGCATTTTGTCGTGGATGGCATTCAGCGTCGCCATGTCGAAATAGCCACGCGCAATGCCAGATTGATTAGTCGCTACCGCCACGCGGTAACCATGCTGATTTAATTGGGCAATCGCCTCCAGGCTACCTGGAATCGGAATCCACTCATTAGGATTTTTGATAAAGGTTGCACTGTCGCGGTTAATCACGCCGTCACGGTCGAGGATGACTAATTTCATACATAAACTCCTGACGGCAATAGATTAACTGGCCAGCTTGGACAAATCAGCGACACGATTCATCGCCTGATGCAAGGTAGCCAGCAAGCCCAAACGGTTGGCTTTGAGTGCCGGATCCTCTGCATTCACCATGACCTCGTCAAAGAAGGTGTCTACCGGCGC
>DATMSK010000182.1:0-4271 GCA_035565395.1 Methylophilus sp.
TCTAATACCTGATGCATCTTGGTTTCCGCAATATCCTGCGGGTATACACCGCATACGCCCATGCCCTCTGTATGTACTTTGAGCATGATTTGTGTGGCTTGTTCGCGAGATTTGTTAAAAAAGCGCTCAATGACCGCGACAACAAACTCCATGGGGGTGTAGTCGTCGTTGAGCAACAACACCTTGAATAGCTCGGGAGGCTTGGGTTTGGCCACTTGGGACTGTAGAGCCAAATCACCTTCACGCTTGGGTCGTACCATAGTTTTGTATACCTGTCTTAGGACTTATTTTGCGCCTTGTATTAAAAAATTCAAGAGCTGGATGCGGAAGAAATCCGCTTTTAAAGATAAATCTTGACGCGCTTGACGATACGATCCTGAGCATCGAGGATTTCCAGCCGGTGTTCACCAATTTTAAAGCTGGTATCCGGTTCCGGAATGTCTTCAAAATGTTCAAGAATCAATCCATTCAATGTGCGTGGACCATCGGTGGGCAGGGAGAGTTTCAATTTGCGGTTCAGATCACGTAACAGGCTGCTGCCATCCACTAGCCAGCTGCCGTCTTCATTCTGGTGGAAATGGCTGACATGATCTGGTGATTGGGTCGTGAATTCGCCGACGACTTCTTCCAGAATGTCCTCCAGGGTCAGCAAGCCCTTGAATTCACCGTACTCATCGACGACGAGGGCAATACGCTCATGCCGTTTTTGGAATTGTTGTAATTGCGTATAGAGCGGGGTGCCAGAAGGAATGTAATAAGGCAAACTCATGGCCGCCTGCAACAAGGCCTTGGTGGGCGCTTTGCCTGTGTGGAAATCACGCAGCAGGGGCAAGACTTTACGCACATGCAAAATGCCTAAGATATCTTCATGGTCGCCCTGGCGCACAGGCAGGCGCGAATGATGGCTGCGAGCCAGTTGCTCCATGATCTGGGCAATCGGGTGATCAAGATCGATAAACTCTACCATGGTATGTGCGGTCATGGCATCGTCCACAATAATATCTTCCAGATCGAGCAGGTTCAGCAGGATGGTGCGGCTTTGCGAGGGAATATACTGCCCCGCATCGCTGACGATGCTGCGTAATTCTTCGGAGGTCACTGCTTGCGCCTCGCCATTAAAGTTTATACGTACCCCCAGCAATTTGAGGAAGGCTTTGACAAATAAATTGACAAACCAGACCACGGGATTAAACAGCCATAACAATGGGTATAGCAGGTAGCTACTGGCAAAGCCAAGCTTTTCGGCATGCGCGGCCGCAATGACCTTGGGAGAGATTTCGCTAAACACCAGGATGGCAAAGGTAATCGCCAAGGAGCCGACCATCAGCACATAATCGCCTTCACCAAACAGGCGCTTGGAAATAATCACCTCTAGTGTTGACGAGCCGACGATGCAAAAGGTGTTGCCAAGCAGGATGGCGCCCAGGGTTTTGTCGGTTTGGGCAATCAGCAGGCTTGCCAGCTTTGCGCCACGGTGGCCTTCTTTGGCCAAATGCCGCATGCGGTAGCGGTTGAGCGACATTAAACTGGTTTCGGCAATGGAGAAAAAAGCCGTAAGAGACAGTAATAGCAGTAGCAGACCAATCTGCCAGCTTAAGGGGATATTGTCCAAAAGTGTGGGGTTAAAAACAAGAAGCCACTAGTGTAACCACCAGTGGCTAAAAATCCAAGCCTAAAAATCAAGCAGCTATACAGCTTAAGGTGCGACGGCAGTTTCACCTTCTTTGGGTTTCTTCTCTGCATCGCCAATCAGGTTAGCGCGACTGACACCCAGCCACATGGCAATCGGGCAGGCCACCAACACAGAGGAGTAAATGCCAAACAAAATACCAATGGTCAGTGCCAGCGAGAAGTTGTGCAGAGTTTCGCCGCCAAAAAACAGCATGGAACAGACCATGGTTTGTGTCATCAAGTGCGTGATGATGGTACGTGACATGGTGCGTGTAATCGCATTGTCGATCACTTGCACTGAAGTGGCTTTACGCATTTTTTTGAAGTTTTCACGTACCCGGTCAAACACCACGACGGATTCGTTAACCGAATAGCCTAAGACTGCCAGGATCGCCGCCAGGACCGTGAGGTTAAATTCCCACTGGAAGAAAGCAAAGAAACCGAGAATGATGATGACGTCATGCATGTTGGCGATAATCGCTGCCACAGCAAAACGCCATTCAAAACGCAGCGCCAGGTAGCCCATAATGCCCGCACATACCAGCAATAAAGCCAGGGCGCCATTTTCATACAGTTCTTCACCTACTTGTGAGCCTACTGACTCCACGCGGCGGACTTCTGCGCCGGCATCCGCGCCTTTTAGCGCAGTAGAGATTTTTTCAGATAGTTGTGCAATGGATAATTCTTTTTTTACCGGCAAGCGGATGAGCACGTCCTGGCTGGAGCCGAAGTTTTGTACCGTCACATCCTTTAAGCCCACGGCATCCATCACCTGGCGGATTTGCTCGATATTGGCAGCCGCTGGGTAGTGCACTTCCATGACCGTACCACCAGTGAAATCTACGCCGTAATTCAGGCCGCGATGTAGCAGGAAGAAAATTGCCAATATAAAGGTAATCAGCGAAATCGAGGTGGTGAGACGCCCGTAGCTCATGAACGGGATGTCTTTTTTAATTCTGAATAATTCCATAATGTATTCTCTTTTATGCGTTGTCAGCCATTGCGCTATGCGCGATTAACAGATGCGCGATTAACCAATCCGCAGGTGCTCTATCTTGCGACGGTAGCCGTACAAGAGGTTGACCAGCGCACGTGATACCAGCACAGCACTAAACATGGAAGTCATGATGCCCAGCACGTGGACGACAGCAAAGCCCTTGATCGGGCCGGTACCAAACATAAACAACGCCAGGCCCGCAATCAGGGTCGTGACGTTGGAGTCCAGAATGGTGTCAAATGCACGGTCATAACCGGCATGAATGCTGGCTTGAGGCGTGTTGCCGTTGCGCAATTCTTCACGGATACGTTCGTTGATCAGTACGTTGGCATCAATCGCCATCCCCAATGCCAGCGCAATCGCAGCCAGGCCTGGCAAGGTGAGTGTCGCTTGCAACATGGACAAGATCGCTACCAGCAACAGCAGGTTGACGCCCAAGGCCATCACAGACACACCACCAAAGACCATGTAGTACACAATCATCATGACCGCAATCGCTGCAAATCCCCACAGGGTAGAGTGCACGCCACGCTTGATGTTTTCTTCACCCATGCTAGGACCAACGGTACGTTCCTCAATGATTTCCATCGGGGCCGCCAGTGCGCCAGCACGCAACAGCAATGAAATGTCTGTTGCTTCCTGCGCATTCGCCATGCCGGAAATTTGTACGCGGCCACCACCGATTTCTTCATTGATGACCGGCGCGGTAATGACTTCAGTACTACCTTTCTCAATCAGCAGAATTGCCATGCGCTTGCCGACGTTTTCACGGGTCACGTTTTTAAAGATGCCGGCACCGCGGCCATCCAGCGTCACATTAACCACAGACGCGCCATTCTGGCCATTCACACCAGGGCCCGCGTCAGTGATACGGTCACCGGTCAGCACGACGCTTTTCTTCACCAATACAGGGCGGCCTTCACGGTCACTAAACAACTCATCACCAAAGGGTACCTGGCCCGCTTGCGCTTTTTGCAGCGTCGCCATGTCAGATTTCTCTTCATCCACCATGCGGATTTCCAGCGTGGCGGTACGGCCCAGAATTTCCTTGGCTTTGGCGGTGTCCTGTACGCCAGGCAATTGCACCACGATGCGGTCCAGGCCTTGTTGCTGCACGATAGGTTCAGCCACGCCCAGTTCGTTGATCCGGTTGTGCAAGGTTTGCAGGTTTTGCTTGAGCGCAAACTCCTGGATGCGTTTTTGCGCCATCACGCTCATGCTGGCCGTCAGGCTAAAGTCTTTATCACTGCCGGAAATCTTGTAAGTCAGGTCAGAAAAGTCTTTGGCCAACAGATTGCGTGCTTTGGTGGCTTCGGCTTCTGATTCAAACTTCACCACCACAACCTGGCCTTGGCGCTCAATGCCGTAGTAGTTGCTTTTTTCCTTGCGCAGCGACATGCGGAAATCGCCGACTGTACTTTCAGCTGCCTTGTCCAGCGCCGCTTTCATATCCACTTGCAGCAGGAAATGCACACCACCGCGCAAGTCCAGGCCCAAATACATAGGTTTGGCACCGATGCTTTGCAACCAGCCTGGTGTCTGTGGCACCAGGTTGAGGGCGACGGTATAGTCTTTACCCAGGTTAGCAACCAGCTTATCTTTC
>DATMSK010000183.1:0-9118 GCA_035565395.1 Methylophilus sp.
AAATAGCGATCAACGTTGAAAGTAACATGACGATTTGACACTTAACTGGAATACGACTCTAAAGGAGATTTAACATGGCTTCAGTAATTAACACCAACTTGGCATCCCTGAATGCACAACGTAACTTGACCGCTAACCAGTCAGCTCTGAATACTTCTATTCAACGCTTGTCTTCTGGTCTGCGTATTAACAGCGCTAAAGATGACGCGGCTGGTATGGCGATTGCAACACGTATGGACTCACAAGTTCGCGGTATGGATGTTGCAACACGTAACGCAAACGACGCGATTTCCTTCCTGCAAACTGCAGAAGGTGGTTTGAGCAGCGCAACTGATGCATTGCAACGTATGCGTGAACTGGCTGTACAAGCAGCTAACGGCTCTTACAGCTCCGGTGACCGTGCAAACCTGGATACAGAATTCTCACAACTGAAGTCAGAACTGACTCGTTTGAGCACAGCAACCAAGTTTAACGGCCAGGCAGCATTCGGTACAGGTTACAACTTCCAGATCGGTGCTGACAGTGGTGATACCATCAGTGTGGCTTCTGTAGCTGCTGCCTCATTGAGCGGTTCCCTGTCTTCAGCCGATGCTGCATCAGCTGCGATCACTGCGATTGATGCACAATTGACTACAGTGAACACTAACCGTGCGACCTTGGGTGCTTACCAGAACCGTTTCGCTTCAGTAGTGAGCAACTTGGGTGTGGCTTCTGAGAACATGGCTGCTGCCAAGTCTCGTATCACTGACGCTGACTTCGCTTCTGAAACAGCCAAGATGACACGTGCACAGATTCTGCAACAAGCTGGTACTGCAATGTTGGCACAAGCGAACCAATTACCTAACAACGTGATGACATTACTGAGAGGTTAATTCATCAGACGGTAATGCTAAATCCACAGGCCTAGCCCCTGTGGATTTGGCCTAGGTAAAAGGAGCAACATCATGAGTGATTCATCTGTGAGTGGTGTAAACGGTGGTTTGCAAGGTGTGCAACCAGCCAGTAGTTTGAAACTGGTGAAATATGCTGAATCTGCTGCTGAGAAAGCTGCAGCCGATGTGAATAGCAAAGCTGCGCTAACCGGTGCAGTCAAGAAGTTAAATGAGTATGTAGCCCCAGCGTTACAAACGATAGAGTTTTCTATCGATGATGATACCGACCGTATCATTGTGAAAGTGGTGGATACCGAAACACAACAGGTATTACGCCAGATTCCCAATGAAGAGGTGCTGGCCATCAGTAAAACGCTGGATAAATTACGTGGGCTGGTGGTGCGACAAACTGCCTGATATCACGTTGAATAGACGGTTGGGAGATTAAAAATGGCATCAATTGTATCCTCTACAGGCGCATCGGGTTTACCGATTGACTCGCTGGTCACTGCGCAAATGCAGTTAGAGCAGCAACCTCTCACCGATATTCAAACCAAGATATCTTCATATAACACCAAACTATCCGCTTATAGCACGCTTAAAAGCGGATTAAGTACTTTCCAGACGGCCGTGACTAAATTGGCTACTGCAGCCCAATTCAACGCACAATCCGTGACAGCCAGTGACGCGACCAGCATCAGCGCCACCGCAAACGGGACGGCTGTGGTCGGTAACTACAGTGTCAGCGTCAGCCAGTTGGCGACGGCTCAAAAATTGGCAACTTCAGCGTTTAGCAGTGCCACCGACACCGTGGGTACCGGCAAAATCACTATTTCTTTCGGCACTTATACGGCTGCTGCCGGCAGTGATCCAGCTTCATTCACTGCGAATAGTGACAAGTCAGATATCACCATAGACATTACCAGTAGCAACAATACACTGGCTGGCATCCGCGATGCGATTAATGCAAAGAATGCCTCTGTTTCCGCATCCATTGTGAATGATGGCAGTGGTAACCGGCTGGTTATTACCTCCAAAGATACCGGGGAAGTGAATAGCCTGAAAATATCTGTGGCAGATGATGATGGTAATAATACGGACACTGGTGGGCTGTCGGCCCTAGCCTATGACCCATTGGCAAGTACTAACAGCATGACGCAGATGGTGGCGGCAAAAAATGCTTTGCTGACGGTCGATGGCATGAGTATCAGCAAATCCAGTAATACGGTGTCTGATGTGATTCAAGGCGTGACATTGACCCTTAAAGCCGTGACGTCGACGAGTAATACCCTCTCGGTAGGCACCGACAGCGATACCATACAGAGTTCGGTACAAAGTTTTGTTGATGCCTATAATGCATTGAATACCAGTATGCGTAACCTGACCAAGTTTGTGTCGGCAGGTTCGAGCTCTAATGGCGTGCTGCTAGGGGATTCAACAGCACGCAATATCATGGTTAAGTTGAAGTCGATGCTATCGGCTTCTTCGCCGACGGCGACGACCTATAAAACGCTGTCGGATATTGGCGTCTCCATGGGTTCGGATGGCTCGTTGTCCCTGGATAGTACCAAGCTGCAGAAAGCTATTACCAATAACGTGAGTGATGTTGCCAAACTGTTTTCACCGTCTGCCACATCTACCGATCCGCAAGTCACGTTTGTCAGCAGCAAGGATGATACGGTTTCAGGCACTTATGCCGTCAATATCACACGATTAGGTGGCAATGGTGTCGATGCAGCTGGGACCATCAATGGAGTGACAGCCATCACCACGGGCTCCATATTGACCGGGGCGGGCGGGGATGCCAGCTATGGCTTGCAACTCAGTGTCACCGGGACTGCAACCGGCAGCCGTGGCACAGTGACCTTCAGTAAAGGCCTGGCGGGGGAGCTTAACAGCTTGCTGACCTCTTGGCTGGATACCGATGGTGCCTTGGCAACAAAAACCGATGGTATTAACTCTTCGATTAAAGATTTGAATAAAAAGGCCGATGATATTAATGCCAAGCTGCCTTCTATTGAAGCACGTTACCGTGCCCAGTATGCAAAACTGGATGCCTTGCTCAGTAGTTTGCAAAGCACTAGTAGCTCTCTGACTTCTCAACTGGCTGCCATTAGCGCTAACGGTTAGTTAAGTCGGTAGTCGTCTGCAAGAAGCGGCTGGCAAGTAATTTTAAACCATACGCTTTTAAGCAGAATTCAGGAGTAAAAAATGTTCGGGATGAAAAAATCAGGTGTGAATGCTTATGCAAGCGTGGGGTTGGAAACCGGCGATGTGGACGCCAGCCCGCTGAAATTGATCGTGATGTTATATGACGGCGCGATCACTGCCTGTATCAAGGCACAACAGGCCATGGCACAGAATGATATTGCCAAAAAAGGCGAATACCTGACCCAGGCCGTGACGATTGTGGATAGTGGCTTGCGTACCTGCCTGGACAAACGTGCTGGTGGGCTCATTGCCCAAAATCTGGATCAGCTTTACCAATACATGACACGTAGCCTGATGGAAGCCAGTGTGCGCCAAGACGTGAAAAAAGTACAAGAAATTCAGCAATTGCTGATGGAATTAAAAGGGGCTTGGGAAACACTGGAAAAATCTGCGGTTACCCGCCCAGCACAAGTAGACATGTCATTGGGCCAGATGGTTGCCCAGAAAACACATGAATTGCAACATATGGGGCAAGCCAACCGTTTGGCCACTGCCGGAGCTTAAGATGTCACAAGCATTGATTAATACCTATGAATCCGCTGCAAAATTGATGGAGCAGATGCTGATTGCGGCGAGGCAAAATGCCTGGGAAAAAGTCACGGAGTTAGAGCAGTCTTACATGCTTAAAATCGAAGTGGTGAAAACCCTGGAGCAGAATATGCGCCTGGCATCTGAAAAGCTGTCGCCAGACTTGCATGCACGCAAACAGGTGTTGGTGCAAAAGATCATGGCCGATGATGGCGAGATCCGAAATTTGCTTTATCCGGTGATGCACCGGATTACAGACATGATTTTTGACGCGCAATTACATGCGCGTATTCCCCCGGATGTGACCTAAATGCTACCCATCCCGCAAGTTCTCACCCAACGTTTTATCGCCAGTGAAACAGAGAGCTTGCGCGCGGTTTCTTCCATTTTGCCTGTTGAAGGAACACAAGCAGAAGCGCCATTATGGCAGCGCATGCGTCCTGGCATGCAATTTACCGGCTTGATCGTTCAGAAAGAAGCTGCGGGCGAGAACGGTTCAGAGCTGGCACAGTTCAAAGTTCAAATCCAACTCCCTAATCAACCACCAGCCCTGGTACAGATGCAGCTGCCTGCCTACCTGGCACAGCAGCAGACCTTGAATATGCAGTTTATGGGGCTTGCCCAGCAAAGTACCGGAAAAGACGCTTTGCCACAGGTGAAATGGGGATTGCAGCAGGGTAACGCCAATGCTGGCTCGGCACGTTTGGGTGATGCAGCATTACTGACGGATATGTCACAGCCGGAGGGCAGTGAGCATTTGCAGGACATGGTTAAAACCGCTGCCGGGCAGGCCAGCCTGGTCGAGCTGAGTAATCCTGCCAAGCATTTGCAGCGCTGGCTGAGCTCTTCGGAGTTCCAGCAACAAACCAATGCATTACAGGCACAAGCCGTGGTCAGTCATAGTCCACAGAAACCGCAGGTGCTGGCACAAGACCTCAAGCACGCCATGGATAATTCCGGCCTGTTTTATGAATCCCATTTAAAAGAAGCGACCGTAGGCAGCCGCCCCTGGCATCAACTGCTGCAGGAGCCTCAGAACAAGCCCAGTTTTGCACCACCGGAAATGGTGGCGCAACAGTTACAAGTGCTAGAGCAGCAACGTGTGGTCTGGCACGGCGAAGTCTGGCCAGGACAAACCATGCAATGGCAAGTCAACGAGCAGGAAAGCTCGCCGCAGTCGTCAGAAGAGCCGGTATTGAACAGTCTGCAAAGTGACCTGACCTTGCACTTGCCGCGGCTCGGCGATGTCAAAGTGAATATTGCCATGGTGAATGGCCGTTTTAGTGTGCACATACTGCCAAGTGAATCACAAGCGCTCAAAACCATGCAGGGCAGTCGTAGCCAGTTAGCCATGAGCCTGCAGTCTGCAGGCTTGAAACTGGATGCGTTGCAGATTACGCGCGATGAGGCGGATGAAGACAGGCGGCAATATGCAGCGCGATAAGGCTTATACACAATCTGCGGTGGCACTGGCCTACGAAGCAGGAGATCTTGCCCCACGCGTAGTGGCCAAAGGGAATGGTTTGCTGGCTGAGCGTATTATTGCGCTAGCAAAAGAACATGAGGTATATGTGCATGAGTCGCAGGCCTTGTTAAGCCTGTTGATGCAGGTAGAACTGGATGCACATATTCCACCACAGCTATACCAGGCCATTGCCGAGATATTGGCTTGGCTGTATCAACTAGAGCAGGGAGAGTTGAGGGAACCGCCTGCGGTATAAGGCAGTCTCAATTTAATTGGCTGGTTTGACGAACAAGGTGTGACTTGGGACAGCAAGCAAGGTTATACCTGCATGTTCATCATGTCCTGATAGGCGGTGACCAGTTTGTTGCGGACCTGGACGGTTGCCTGGAAAGCAATATTGGCTTTTTGGCCTGAAATCATCACATCAGACAGGCTGACATTATCATTGCCCATGGCAAAGTCCTGCCCCAGCTTTTCTGATTGCAGCTGCATATTATTGACTTGGTCCAGCGATGCCTTGAGGGCATCACTAAAGCTGACCTGGCTGGTCGGGCTCGTCTCATTGGTTTTTTGTACCGGACTAGCGATAGCGCTGCTGCCAAGCCCTTCAGGCTTTTGTGCTGCTGCACGTAACTGTGCCAGCATGGACGTAATGCGTTGAGCATCAATGCCGCCTGCGTTCATGGTGGTCTCCTTTCGTTGTCATGGGCACATTCAGCCCTTGGTTGTCATGGTAGATACTTTAGCATCGCGTGGTATGAACTGCTTTGCAAAATAGGCAACATTAATCGGTCTTATTTGGCAATTTGAAAATCTTGAGTAAGCGCATAATGTGATCCATGTGAGAGTGTCCTTAAAAGGCACTTGAGTTCGGGAAAGCGCTTTTGAACCTGTCCACCCGTTGTGGACGTCGTTCAGAAGTCATGGTAGTAAACATGGAGGTTCAGATGGCTGCTGATGCTGCCTTACTTACGTCAAATGATGAGTCTAACGGGTCACCCAATATGTTCGGGCAACTAGGACAAAAGCTGATGCTGGTCGCAGGCATTGCGGCGGTTGTCGCCGTGATGGTCGTCTTCTGGCTCTGGAGCCAGAAACCGGATTACCGTGTCTTGTTTTCCAATTTTGCCGATAAAGATGGCGGCGCCATCGTTGCTGAACTCGATAAGTTGAATGTTCCTTACCAGTTTGCTGAAGGCGGCAATGCTATCTTGGTCCCTGCCGACCAAGTCCATCAAGTGCGTTTGAAACTGGCCGCACAGGGCTTGCCTAAAGGCGGCAATATTGGTTTTGAGCTGCTAGAAAACCAGAAGTTTGGTGTATCCCAGTTTGTCGAACAAGTGAACTTCCAGCGTGGCCTGGAGGGAGAGCTTGAGCGTAGTATCCAATCCATTTCAGCGGTGCAGGCTGCGCGTATTCACCTGGCGATTCCCAAGCCTAGCGTGTTTGTCCGTGAGCAGCAGTATCCAACAGCTTCTGTCTTGCTGAACTTGCATAATGGCCGCCGCCTGGATGCACAGCAAGTGGCTGCCGTTGTTCACCTGGTGGCCAGCAGTGTGCCTAATTTGTCTGCGGACCACGTCACCGTGGTAGACCAGAACGGTAATCTGTTGTCTGACAACGCCAATAAAATCAAGCAAAACGGCTTGGATCCTGAGCAAATGGCGTATGTGGAAAATATGCAGAACAGCATTGCCCGCCGCGTTGAATCAATTATCACGCCTATCGTTGGTGCCAAGAATGTGCATGCCGAAACCAGTGCGGAAATTGATTTCTCCATGACGGAGCAGGCCAACGAGTCTTATAAACCCAATACCAAGCCTGATGACATGGCTATCCGTAGTGCACAAAGCCATGAAGCGCAAAATGCCGCTGGCAGCAGCGGTGCCGTGCCGGGCGCTTTGTCTAACCAGCCACCAGGTGATTCCACTGCGCCAATTAATGCACCAGGGGCACAGGCGCCTGGTGACAATGCAGCGGCTGCGGCGCCACCACCAGCACCGCCACAAAACACACAAAAAGACACGACCACCAATTATGAGCTGGATAAAACCGTCAGCTATATCCAGCAGGCAAAAGGTGGCATTAAACGCTTGCATGTCGCTGTGGTGGTCAACCATATCCCTGTAGTAGATAGCACAGGAAAAACAACTTACCGCGCCTTGAGCAATGCCGAGAAGCAACAAGTGAGTGATTTGGCCATGCAGGCGATGGGCTTCAATAAAGAGCGTGGGGATACCATTTCTGTGGTGAATACCCCATTTATCGCTGAAGCCCAGGAGAAACTGGCTGAGCCGCCTTTGTGGAAAGATCCCCTGGTCATTGAGTATGGTAAAGATGCCTTGCGCTTCATTGCCGGTGTGATTGTGCTGATGATGATTTACAAAAAGCTGCTCAAGCCAATGGCGAATAAGCTAACAGGCGCAGACAAGAAACAGCTGGCATTGGCAGGTACTCCTGCATTGGCCGGCCCTGATGGCGCAGCGGTTGCGGCTGGCGCTGATGGCGAAGATGCCCTGGTTACCCTGAGTGGCGATGCTACTGCCTTGCCGAGTAGCCTGGACCAAACGCTAGAAGCGGCCAAGCAAGTGGCTAAAGAAAATCCTCGTATGGTTGCCAATGTGGTTTCCAGCTGGACATCGGCGGAGAAATAAGCCATGAGTGACCAGGGATTAACCAGAAGTGCAATTTTAATGCTGGCGCTCGGTGAGGATGAAGCCGCCGAGGTGATGAAGCATTTGACCCCGAAAGAGGTGCAGCGCTTGGGCATTGTCATGGCGTCCATGAAGCCAGTGCCTCGCGAAGAAGTGGAGCAGGTGCTGGAAAAGTTCATGCTGGACTTTGCCAGCAGCAGTGATTTTGGCCTGGATTCAGACAGCTACATCCGCTCGGTACTCATTAAAGCGTTTGGCGATGATAAAGCTTCAAACTTGTTGAACCGTATTCCGCAATCGCAAGATGCGGCAGGCATTGAAAGCCTGAAGTGGATGGATGCGTTCAGCGTGGCTGATTTTATCAAGAATGAGCATCCGCAAATTATCGCCACTATCCTGTCCCATCTGGAGGCTGAGCAGTCTGCAGAGATTCTGGGGCATTTCACTGAACGTTTGCGCCAGGATGTGATTCTGCGGATTGCAACATTGGATAGTATCAAGCCCACAGCCTTGCGCGAACTCAATGAAGGCATGCTCAAAATGCTGGCGGGGAATGACAATATCAAGCGTCAGGCCATTGGTGGCGTGAAAACGGCTGCCGAGATCATGAACTTCATCAGTGGGGAACATGAAGCCAAATTGATGGATGGCCTCAAAAGTTACGATGATGGCATGGCCCAGCAAATCATGGACCAGATGTTTGTGTTTGACAACATCATGGAAATTGACGACAGGGGCATCCAGGTACTATTGCGCGAAGTACAGTCCGACATGCTGATTGTCGCCCTGAAAGGCACCTCGGATGAAATGAAAGAAAAATTCTTCCGCAATATGTCTTCAAGGGCAGCAGACATGATGCGCGAAGACCTGGAAAGCCGTGGCCCGGTCAAGCTGTCTGAAGTCGAAGGCCAGCAAAAACAAATTCTGCAGATTGTGCGCCGCCTTGCTGATGAAGGCCAGATTATGCTGGCAGGCAAGGGTGACAGCGAACAGTATGTTTAAAGCATTCAATAAGGAAAGTGTCATATGGTAGCTTCTGCAATTCCAAAAGAACAAATGAGCGCCTATCAACGCTGGGAAATGGCCAGCTTTGATGACTCTGATTCCAGTGAGCGTGTCAAACGCGAGCGTGCGCAAGCGGAAGAAAATGCACGCACAGTCAGCCAGATTCTCAAACAGGTCCGCCAGGAAGCCTATGAAGAAGGATTCAAGACCGGATATGTTGATGGCATGGGGCATGCTGAAAAACAGTTAAGCGCCGAACGCGAACAGCTCTTACAAATGGCCGGTAATTTCCAGCAAGCCTTGTCCATGCAGGATGTGAGTGTTGCCGAATCTGTCTTAAGCCTGGCGCTGGATCTGGCAAAAGCCATGATGAAAACCAAATT
>DATMSK010000184.1:0-4735 GCA_035565395.1 Methylophilus sp.
ATAAGCCCAGGCCTTGTTGTTGGGCCTGCTGTTGCAGCGCTGACAGTGTGGTGCGGTTGGAGTAGCGCTGGTTAAACCAGGCCATCCCTAAGGCAACTTGTGATTGACTGGCATCGGTATTGCCACAGTATAGATACCCAAGTGTCCTGCCGTAGCGGTCTTGTCCTTTTGGTTGCACGGAAATATGTGCATTGAGGCAAAGTTGTGCAAGGCTGCGTTTAGATTGTTTGCCAAAGTCTTGATGCAGCTCAGGCGCATCAATATCCAGCAGGCGTAAGTGATAGGAGTGTGCCTCCTCCCGAATGATGACAGTGTCGCCATCAAGCACTTTTTCCAGTACGGGCTGTGCATGGCAGTTGGCGCAGTATGCGAGCAGGCTGCTCAGAAACCAGACTCGGCTCATCTAATCCAGCAGGCTGGTGTAGTTGTCCGGTGTGAGCACGGTAGGAATCGCTTCCGGCAACAAGTCAGGGTAGTCTTTGCTGTAGTGCAGGCCACGGCTTTCATGGCGCTCTATTGCACTGAGTACGATCAGCTCCGCCACTTGTAGCAAGTTGCGCAATTCAATCAGGTCGTGGCTGACTTTAAAGTTGCTGTAAAACTCGCCGACTTCATCTCTGAGCATATGGATACGGTGCAGGGCGCGGCTCAGGCGCTTGGTTGTGCGCACAATACCCACGTAGTTCCACATAAACCGACGTAATTCATCCCAGGTATGAGTAATCAAAACTTCTTCGTCAGCATCGGTGACACGGCTTTCATCCCAGTCAGGAAGTGAGATGGTGGGTTGTGCACCTAGCGTTTCAATGTCCTGTGCGCAGCTTTGGCTAAATGCGAGGCATTCCAGTAAGGAGTTACTGGCCAGGCGGTTTGCACCATGCAATCCTGTGCAGGCAGTTTCACCAATGGCATACAGGCAGTCAATGTCAGTGCGGCCATGCATGTCAGTCATGACGCCACCACAAGTATAATGTGCAGCTGGAACCACAGGAATCGGCTGCTTGGTGATGTCTATGCCCAATTGCAGGCAGCGCTGGTAAATATTGGGGAAATGAGACTGGATAAATTCTGCCGGTTTGTGGCTGATATCTAGGTAGACACAGTCAAGGCCGCGCTTCTTCATTTCAAAGTCGATGGCGCGTGCAACCACATCGCGGGGTGCCAATTCCGCACGCTCATCATGCCAGGGCATAAAACGCGTACCATCAGGCAATAACAGCAAACCACCTTCACCACGCAACACCTCTGAAATCAAAAACGATTTGGCATGCGGGTGGTAAAGGCAGGTTGGGTGAAACTGTACAAACTCCAGATTGGCGACGCGGCAACCCGCACGCCAGGCCATGGCGATACCGTCGCCGGTGCTGATGTCTGGATTGGTGGTATACAAATAGACCTTGCCAGCACCACCGGTCGCCGTGACCGTGTATTGCGCCGAGAGTGTGATGACCTTGCCGGTCTGGTTATTGAGCACATAGGCGCCCAGGCAGCGGTTAGGGCCATCATTAGCCGTTTGCTTGAACAGTTTATGCGTGGTGATCAGGTCCACGGCGATGTGGTGCTCAAGAATGGTGATGTTGGGGTGTTCTCGTACACGGTCTGTGAGTGTGGTCTGCACGGCTTGCCCGGTGGCATCCGCAACATGAACGACACGCCTGTGACTATGTCCACCCTCTCGCGTGAGATGCAGACGGTCATCTTCAGCTTCGCGGGTAAAGTTCACGCCTTGTTGTAGTAACCACTCAATACTGGTGCGGCCATTGGTGACCACCATGCGAGTGACCTCGCTGTCACATAATCCCGCTCCCGCATCCAGCGTATCCTGGATGTGAGCTTCCACTGAGTCTTCACTATTCAGTACGGCGGCAATCCCGCCTTGCGCCCAGTTGCTGGCGCTCAGGGATAGCTCACGTTTGCTGAGTATGCATACTCGATGCTGATCGGCCAAGCGTAAGGCCAGTGATTGGCCTGCCAGGCCGCTACCGATAATCAGGACATCGAACACTTTATTCATATTCTGGTGGAGTTAATGGAACTTCGATGGGGATGGGGTGTCACATAAATTGCCAGCATTGCATATTGACGTTGCAGGCAAAAATAAGGGATGAGACGATGTTACACACAGCAAATTTAGAGGCGTTAACACGCACCGGGTTCGTCGAAAATAACACAAAAGCGTATACTACTCCCAATCATAAAATTACCCAAGGGAGTCATCGCGATATGACTGTTCAGGCGGCGAACGCCAAACAGCAAGAGAATAAAGAGTTCGACCAAATGCTGGTCGAACGTGCTCAGCAAGGCGACAAGCGTGCCTTTGGACTATTGGTGGAAAAATACCATCGTAAGCTTGGACGCCTATTGTCGCGCATGATCCGCGACCAGGCGGAAGTGGAAGATGTGGTGCAAGAGTCCTTTATCAAGGCCTATCGTGCATTGCACAGCTTCCGTGGTGATAGTGCCTTTTATACCTGGCTGTACCGGATTGGCATTAATACGGCCAAGAATTACTTGGTTTCCATGGGTCGCAAGCCGCAGGTGATGCAGGATGTTGAAATCGAAGATGTAGAAAACTTCGATGAAGGTAACGATATGCGCACCATGGAGACACCAGAAACCTCGTTGATGACCAAAGAAATTGCGCAAACGGTGAACGACGCCATTGCGGCGTTGCCAGAAGAGTTGCGTACTGCAATTACATTGCGCGAGCTTGAAGGATTGAGTTATGAAGACATTGCTAACGTGATGCAATGTCCGATTGGTACTGTACGATCACGTATTTTCCGGGCGCGAGAAACAATTGCGACCAAACTTAGACCATTGCTGGATACGCCACAGCATAAACGCTGGTAGTGGTATCCACAGTAAAACGATGACGGGTGTTATGACAAATTTTTTGTTAAATGCTAACATAAAAACATTGATGGATTTGGGGTTATTATGAAGCAGCAATTATCTGCCTTGGTCGACGGTGAGGTCGATATCGAGCGCTGTGAACATATTTTTCTCGCAGCTAAGTCTAGTGGAGAGGTCGCGCAGGCTTGGCGTGATTATCATGTGATCCGGGATGTGTTGCGTGAAGAGGGTTGGGTCCAATCTGATATGACCAGCCGCATTATGGCGCAATTGGCCGATGAGCCCACCATGCTGGCCCCGCAGGCGGTCGCGGCATCCGAAAAGATTTCCCATATCCGTCCTCGTTTCAGCAAGTATACGTGGTCAATTGCCGCTTCAGTGGCCGCTGCCTTCTTTGTCGGCCTGTTCGTGGTCAACCAACCCGAAGTGACTGCTCCGGCACAGATTGCGGATAACGATGCAGATACTGATCAATATGTATTGGCTCATCATAACTATGCCCCTAATAGCGCCACATACTACATGCACAATGTAGCGTATAACGCTGGCGAATAAGTCTATTGTTGTTTACGGGTATATGTCACTCAAGCTTGTTTTTCGTGGGTATTTCCTGCCTGTACTATTGCTGGCTGTCACCAGTCAACCTGTGGTTGCCGAGGAGGATCTCTGGGCAACCATGCAGAAAACCGCTTCTGCAGCCCGGGAGCTCAATTACCAGGGATTGTTTGTCTACCAGAATGGAGCGGTGATACGCTCAGTCCAAATTACCCACATCTATGAAGGTGGGCGTGAATTTACGCGTAATGTTGTGCTGGATGGCAGGCCGCGTGAAGTGTTTAGCGAAGGCGATGATATCGTCATTTTCAATGCCAAGAATGACAAGGTCGTCATCGAAAAACGGCGCGGGCAGAACTTGTTTCCTGCCATGCTTCCCACGCAACTGTATCCGCTCAAGCAAAACTACAAGCTGAAATTTGTTGGCCAGGAAAGAGTGGCCGGACGGCTGACGCAAGTCCTGGATATGATTCCTAATGATAACCTGCGCTATCAATACCGTATCTGGTCTGATAGTGAGTATGGTTTGCTGCTTAAAATGAGCATGATGGACGTGCAGGGGCATACCCTGGAGCAAATAGGCTTCAACCAGGTGTCTATGCTACAGACCAAGGACCTTGATTGGTTCCAGCCGAAAATTGATGCCACCAAGCCTTATGTCATGGATGACACCACAGATTTGACCCATACTGTGGAAAACCTGGTCATACCTAATCTGCCTGCCGGTTACAAAAAAATAGATCAAATCCAGCTAAAAGTGCCGGGAAGGACGACTACGGTACAACAACTCATTTTTTCTGATGGTCTGGCGTCCGTATCGCTGTTTGTCGAGCCAATGATTAAAGGTATGCAGCCGCGCATAGGTAAGAAAAACATGGGTTCAACTAACGTTTACGCGCATGTGTTGAATGGTTATCAGCTGGTTGTGGTGGGTGAAGTGCCCGCGCAAACAGTAGAACAAATCGCGCAGCAAGTGACTTTCAAGAAGTAGTTTGCTGTGTCATAAAGAATATGCAGATAAATTGCTATGATTCAAACTGCATTCGTTTCCATGACTTGTATTTGCAAATACAAGTCGCCAATTAATGGGTGAAAAGTTTTTGTGACTACCACTCAAACCTCCGAGTAGAGTGCAACTTTTAATTTTTAATAGTCATTAAATGATAGGAATAATCATGATGAGACAATGGATTTCTGGCTTGATGATGGCTAGTGCAATCACGCTGGCTGCACCGGCAATTACTGCCCAAGCAAAGGATTTGCCTGATTTTACAGAGCTGGCTGAAAAACAGGGCCCGGCAGTAGTGAATATTAGTATTACTTC
>DATMSK010000185.1:0-8376 GCA_035565395.1 Methylophilus sp.
AACCATCCAGGTGATTTTTGACCTGGGTGTGGATCCGAATGCGGCCATGGTGCTGGTCAAAACCCGGCTAGACCAGGTGATGAGTAAACTCCCTCCCTTGGTGCAGTTAGAGGGGGTGATCGTCAATACCGTACAGCCGAGCATGCTGATGTATGTGAACCTGTACAGTAAAGATAAAAACGCCGACGAGAAATTCCTGTTTAACTATGTAAACGTCAGCGTGATTCCTGAAATCCAGCGTGTACACGGGATTGCCCAAGCGCAAAACCTGGGTAGCCGCCAGTTCGCGATGCGTATCTGGCTCAACCCTGAGCGTATGCGTGCCTACAAGGTATCGACTAAAGAAGTCATGGATGCGATCAGCAGCCAGAGTGTGATTGGTCGCCCTGGCCGCCTGGGCCAAAGCTCGGGGATTTACGCCCAGTCCAAGGAATATGTCCTAGTGTATAAGGGCCGGTATAACAAGCCTGAAGAGTATGGTGACATCATTATCCGCGCCGATTCCAACGGCGAGATCCTGCACCTGAAAGACCTGGCCAAAGTCGAACTTGGCAGTGAATTCTTTGACATTTACTCCAACAAGGACGGCTACCCATCCGCCGCGATTGTGCTCAAGCAGAACTATGGTACCAACGCCAGTGAAGTGATTGCTGACGTGAAAACCAAAATGGAAGAGCTGAAACAGAGCTTTCCGGCCGGCATGGATTATGAAATCAACTATGACGTCTCCAAGTTCCTGGACGCATCGATTGAAAAAGTGATCCATACCTTGGGCGAAGCGTTCGTTCTGGTGGCCCTGGTGGTATTTATCTTCCTCGGTGACTGGCGCTCCACGCTGATACCGACCCTGGCGGTACCGATCTCGCTGATTGGCGCGTTCTTTGTCATGAAGTCGTTTGGCCTGAGTATCAACCTGGTCACGCTATTTGCCTTAGTCCTGGCGATCGGCGTGGTGGTGGATGATGCGATTGTGGTGGTGGAAGCGGTGCACGCCAAGATGGCCTCGGACCACGTCGGCCCGTATAAAGCGGTACAGCGTGTGCTGGGTGAAATTGGGGGTGCCATCGTCGCGATTACCCTGCTGATGACCTCGGTATTTATTCCGATCACCTTTATGCCTGGCCCGGTCGGTGTGTTCTACCGCCAGTTTGCCATCACTATGGCCTCCTCCATCGTGCTGTCCGGTATTGTGGCATTGACACTGACACCGGTGCTTTGCGCCATGATCCTGAAAGATACACATGGTCAACCCAAACGCAAAACGCCGATCTCGCTGTTCCTGGATGGCTTTAACTGGGTGTTTGAGAAGGTAACCGGCCGCTACACTAACTTCCTGGAAAAAGTGGTCACGCTACGTACAGTCACATTTATTGTACTGGGGCTGTTCTCAGCCGGGATTTTCTATGTCGACAAAGTCCTGCCGGCCGGGTTTATCCCCGGTGAAGACCAGGGCATGATTTACGCCATTATCCAGACGCCTCCTGGCTCTACGCTGGAAACCACCAACAAGGTGGCACGTCACCTGCAATCGCTGGCCAAGCAGATTGAAGGTGTGGAATCAGTATCTTCCCTGGCGGGTTACGAAGTACTGACCGAGGGCCGTGGCTCTAATGCAGGTACCTGTATTATCAACCTGAAAGACTGGTCTGAGCGCAAGCAATCCGTGAAGCAGATCATCGAAGAGCTGGAAGAAAAAACCAAAAACTTTGGTGCAGTGGTGGAGTACTTCCAGCCACCAGCGGTGCCTGGTTACGGTGCGGCTTCCGGTTTGTCGTTGCGTTTGCTGGATAAAACTACCACGGCTGACTACTATGTGTTTGATAAACTCAACAAGGAGTTCATGGCGGCATTAGGCAAGCGTAAAGAGCTGACTGGCCTGTTTACGTTCTATGCAGCCAACTATCCGCAGTATGAGTTGATTATTGACAATCAGCTGGCCATGCAGAAAAAAGTGTCTATCGAAGATGCCATGAACAACCTGGACATCCTGATCGGTAGTACCTACGAGCAAGGTTTTATCCGCTTTAACAACTTCTTCAAGGTCTACACGCAGGCCGGGCCTGAGTTCCGCCGTTACCCCAGTGATGTACTGAATTACTTCGTGAAAAACGAAGATGGGGAAATGGTGCCTTACTCAGCCTTTATGACACTCAAGAAGCGTCAGGGTCCGAACGAGATCACCCGTTACAACCTGTACAACTCAGCGGCGATCCGGGCAGAACCTGCCCCTGGCTACACCACGGCTGCAGCGATTGCTGCGGTGAAGGAAGTCGCCAAGGCCACGCTCCCCAAAGGCTATGACATTGCCTGGGAAGGGCTGTCCTATGACGAGGAAAAACGCGGTAATGAAGCCTTGATGATTTTCCTGGTGGTGCTGGGCTTTGTCTACCTGGTGCTGGCGGCGCAGTATGAGAGCTTTATCCTGCCATTTGCGGTGATCCTGTCCTTGCCTGCCGGTATTTTTGGTTCGCTGTTCCTGCTGAAGATACTGGGGCTGGCCAATGACATTTATGCGCAGGTGGGCCTCATCATGCTGATTGGCTTGCTGGGTAAGAACGCGGTGCTGATTGTGGAGTTTGCGGTACAGAAACGCGGTCAAGGCATGTCTATACGCGATGCGGCCATTGAAGGTGCCAGAACCCGGTTCAGGCCTATCCTGATGACCTCGTTCGCCTTTATTGCCGGCCTGATCCCACTGGTGATTGCCACCGGTGCCGGTGCCGTGGGTAACCGTACGATTGGTACGTCGGCCCTGGGTGGTATGTTGTTCGGTACCATTTTTGGCGTCATCGTGATCCCTGGCCTCTACTACATTTTTGGTTCGCTGGCTGATGGCAAAGCACTCATCCGCAAGGAAGAGACCGAGCCGCTGACCGAAACCTATCACTACAATATCCATCAGGATGATGATGATGAAGAATAAGCAATTGCAATGGATGGTCGCTGGTGCAGTGTCGTTGATGCTGCAATCGTGCGCCATCCCATTTATCACCAGCAAGCAGGCGGACACCACACTCCCGACGCAATATCAGGAAACGGTGGCCCCGGCTGGCAATAGCGCCAGTGTCAAATGGCAGGACTTTTTCGAAGACCAGAATCTGGTCTCGCTGATCGACACTGCCGTGAATAACAACAAGGAAATTCATATCATGGCGCAACGAATCACGGTTGCGCAGAATGAAATCCAGGCCCGCAAGGGTGAATACTTACCGTTTGTCGGCATCGGCGCCAGCGCCGATAAAGAGAAGGTCGGCAAGTACACCCGTAACGGTGCGGTTGAAGAAAACCTGGACATCAAGGAAGGCCGCTCCAACCCCAGATTCCTGGGCAACTACCAGTTTGGCCTGGTAGCCTCCTGGGAGCTGGATGTGTGGAAGAAACTGCGTAATGCGACCAAAGTCGCCGTGATGGAATACATGGCGACCATTGAAGGTAAAAACTTCCTGGTCACCAATCTGGTGGCCGAGGTGGCGCATGCCTACTATGAATTGATCGCGCTGGATAACGAGCTGATCACGCTGGACCAGAATATCAAGATCCAGCAAAACGCGCTCGAAGTTGTGAAGCAGTTACAGCAATATGCACGTGCTAACTCGCTGGCAGTGAAACGGTTTGAAGCAGAAGTGCAGAAAAACCAGAGCCGCCAGTATGTGCTGAAGCAAAGTATTGTTGAAACCGAAAACCGCATCAACTACCTGCTGGGTAGAACGCCGCAACCGATCACACGGGCTTCGGCAAATTTCATGTCCATGCAAAACAAGGTGGTGCAGACGGGTATCCCTTCAGAGCTGCTGGCCAACCGCCCGGATATCCGCCAGGCGGAGTTGGAGCTCTCGGCAGCCAAGCTGAATATTGATGTGGCCAAAGCCAATTTCTATCCGTCATTCTCGATCCGGGCAGGGCTGGGCTTCCAGGCGTTTGATCCTAAATACCTGCTCAACGTCCCGGCGTCCATCATGGCTGGCTTTGGCGGCGAAATGATCGCCCCACTGATCAACCGGAATGCCATCGAGGCACAGTACAAGAGTGCCAATGCGGTGCAAATCCAGGCAGCGTATGACTACGAGCAAAAGATCATTAATGCCTACATGGAAGTGGCTAACCAGATTGCCAACATTGACAACCTGGATAAAAACTACCAGCTGAAAAACAAGCAGGTAGAAGCCTTGACGCAATCCATTGATGTGGCCAACCAGTTATTTAAAGCCGCCCGCGCAGACTACATGGAAGTGTTGCTCACGCAGCGTGACGCACTGGACGCCAAAATGGAGCTGATAGAGACCAAGCAGCAACAGGTCGCGGCCGTAGTGGACTTGTATCGCTCACTCGGCGGCGGCTGGCAAACGGCTGAAACAGCCGCACCCGCCAAACCCTAAAGACAACGTGTCTGATCAGGAGAAGTGCCCATGGCCTTCTCCTTTTTTTTATTTCTAACACCCTACTCTGGCGCAGATAAGTAGCGTTGCAACCAGCGCTCTATGACCACAACGATATACGCCTGCTCTTCCAGAGTCAGTGCGCGCCCTGCAGGTAAACGATGCCATTTGGATAAGCAGCCGCGGCAGCAGGTGGCGGTGGCATGTTGCGCAACAAAGACCGGGTGGCCGCGCATGGGCGTTTGCTGACCGTCATTGGCAATTTCTGCGGGTGCCAGCCGTTCGGCAATAAACTGTTCGGCATGGTCCAGAATGACTGGCAAACCTTTTTGCTGAAGGTAATGCAGGTCCCTGTGATTGAGGTGGAAGCTGTTACGAAAACTGGAACGTTGCAGCGTTTGAAACAACTGGTCCAGGTCACGCATGGCATTTAATGCAACTGCGAGAGATGCAGGTCACGTAGTTTGGGCGCCTTGAATGCCGTCACACCGACCACAAGAATCGTCATACAGCCGCCAAAAATCACCGATGGCACCAGCCCCATCAGCCGGGAGGTTAAGCCAGACTCAAACGCTCCTAATTCATTCGACGATCCGATAAAAATGCCATTAATCGCTGAAACACGCCCTCGCATGCCATCAGGGGTGGCCAACTGCAAAATGGTTTGCCGTAAGATCACAGACACGGCATCCATCATGCCGGAAACCGCCAGGATCACAATCCCTAACCAGTAGGTTCGGCACAAACCAAACGCAATCATGCACACACCAAAGCCCGCTACTGCGAACAATAACCAGCGTCCACTGTGCTCGTGAATCGGGTGTTTTGCCAACCAGAGACCCGTCACAATCGCGCCAAAAGCCGGTGCGGCACGCAATACGCCCAGCCCTTCCGGACCCATTTGGTAAATATCATGCACAAAAGCGGGCAACATGGCGACGGCACCACCAAACAGGACTGCAAACATATCCAGCAGCTGCGCTCCCAGTACCACCTGCGTACGCCGCACAAAACGCAAGCCTTCGCCTATGCTGGCAAATACCCGCATAGGCGTATGGCTACGGTACTCTTTAACCCGCAAACCCAGCGCAGCAATGGCGCCACCCAAAGCGAGTACCGCAGAAATTTCGTATGCCACAGATTTGTCTGCAAACCCGACCAGCAAGCCACCAATCGCCGGACCCACAATCAGGCCAATCTGGAACATGGAGCTACCGATGCCTGAGGCTTTGGCAATGGAGGCTCGCGGAATAATCAAGGCAAACAGGGTGTTGTAACTAGGTGAAATCAACGCACGTGCAAAGCCGGTGAGCGCGACGGTGCCATAAATCAAGTTAGCCGTGTGTGGCCCTTGATGCTGCGTAATCCACACCAGCAAACCGGCATTCACCGCTAAGAACAATGCAGAAACCACCGCGAATCCACGCCGGGAAAAATAATGATCCACGGCGTGGCCGGCAAATAAGGCACTCCCCATGTACGGGATCACCTCGGCCAGGCCGATCAGGCCCAAAGACCAAGGGTCATGCGTCAGTTCATAAATATGCCAACCAATCGCAACCATCATCATCTGGTAGGAAAGCACCATGAAAATACGGTAAGTAAGCAACTTGGGGAAAGCGAAACCCTGATGGGCTAGAATCTGGCGGACGGATAAGGACATGGCTAGGATTATACGCTATCAGCCTGCATGGCAGATTGTCGCGGAATCCCCTACAATCCGTCTGCGGGTGCAGTGAATCAGGCAGTAGGCGAAAGCTGATGAGCCGTCGTTGACCTCGTGCGACTCTGCCGCTATAGATGAGGCGCACCCGCCCTCCTTGTATTCAGCCTAGTATAACACTTTAAAGGCGAGACCGTGTGGTAAAAACGTGTGGTAAAATTACAATTAATATCTCACACAATAAGAAGACTCAATGGCAGACTACCTAGAGTTAAGAAGGCAGCTTTACTATGCCGTCCTAACCGTCCCCAAACCCCTCCAAAGTGAGCTAGGAATCCGCTTTGTGCAATCCACTGGCACAGGCGATAGGAGGCGCGCAAAGGATATTGCAGCGCAGCTTGTGTCGAACTGGAAGGTACAGATTGAGCAAGCCCGAGGCCGTGACACCTCCACACTCAGCAAGGCCATACAATGGAGGCGCGAGCTTGAGAAGGCTAAGAGTGATGACCTGAAGGAAACTATAACAACCCTTATCACCGATGAAGCAGAGAGGCTACACGACACCACAGGGTCTGTAGATACCGCCGTTCAATTTGTCGCGATTGCCACTGGAGCCAAGACACTTGCCGAGCCATACCTAAGCCAATGGAAGGCACAACTCACGCTTACACCTCGCACCGTGGAGCAGTACAGCAAGGATGCGTTACTCTTCGTTCAGAGATTCCCATTCATTGAGGATGTCTCCAAACCCAAAGTATCGCTATGGCTGGACACCCTAGCCACCCAAGGAGTCTCCAAAGACTCACAGAAGCGAATCATTAAGGGTTGCCGGAGCTTCTGGAAGTTTGTCTATAGATACGGCATCAAGGGCATGCCTGAAGACCCCTTCCACAAGGTCATAACTACTGACAAGACGAAAAAGAAACGCCCTAGAGAGACGTTTGAGCCACAGGAGATAGTTACCCTTTGGCAGATGGCTAAAGACCGCTCTGACGACCTCCTTGCAGACCTGATTGCGATGGGCGCATACACTGGCGCAAGGATTGAGGAGCTATGCACAATCAAGGTGAGCGATGTCACGGAAGACACCATCAAGATTAATGACTCTAAGACATCCGCAGGCATTCGCTCCATTCCGATTCACCGCCGTATCAGGCCAGTGATTGAACGCTTAAAGACCACCAGCACAGACGGTTATCTGATGTCAGGACTTACTTTCGATAAATACTTGGATAGGTCTGGTGCCATGTGTAAACGCTTTGGGAAGCTTAAGACAAGCGCAGGCCACGGCAGGACAAAGGTATTCCATTGCCTAAGGCACACCCTAATCACGACCATGGTAAACGCTGGAGTGAGTGAGTTTGTCATTCAGGATATTGTCGGCCATGAAAAGAAAGGCGTGACAGGCCAGAGCTACGTTAAGACCATCAAGCATGAGGTGAAGCTTGAGGCGATTGAAAGAGTGGCTTACCCGTTTCCTGAATCCGTGTAACTTATTATTTACACCCCACTGCCGCAATGGTTTAATTGGGAGATAACTTAGAACGAGCAAGCTGTTCTTTCCGAATCAGTATCTTTGCTATTAAAAACAACAAGGGAGTGGATGCAATGGAAGAAACAAATTTCTTTAGTCAAGACAATGTAAGTGTTAGTAATAGTCGTTTTATCGTCAACGGACAAACATATGCAATGAGCAATGTTACATCAGTAAAATCTGGCGTTACCCCTCCAAATCGAGGAGCAGCTATCCTCTTAATCTTAGTAGGTCTACTCTGCTTTCTTGGCTCTGGTACCGCTTACATTATTGGGTTTGGGCTGATTTTCGCTGGAGCAATAGCATGGTCTAATGCAAAGGCGCAGTACTCCGTAATACTGAACACATCTGCCGGTGAAAACCAAGCTTTGACCAGTGAAGACAGCTTATACATTGAGAAGGTCATCCATGCCTTGAATGCGGCAATTGTGAGCAGAGGTTGATGCTTCGATTAGTTAGTCCGCACCTATGTATTTCGACATAACACCTTTCTGGTTCTACTGCCTCACCGTAGCGCCTCTGATTGGTGCTGTCGTTTTATTTGGTGTCCACCTCAGTACATTACATAAGCATCGTTTGGAATCTCAAAAACTTCAATTGGAAATTCAAAATCTGAAGAAAGCTCAAGAAAAATCAGAGAGCCGAATATTGATAGCTACAACAGAGGAAACAAAAGAATACAATCAGCCAGCATTCAGCAGGACAGGAGCTTATCAAGATGACTATGCCAATTTTTCCGCAGGTAATAGTAGCAAGTCGAGAGCATCCAAAACGCCCCTATTAGATTACGGAATAATGGTCAT
>DATMSK010000186.1:0-12261 GCA_035565395.1 Methylophilus sp.
GTTGTCGACTGGCACATCACGCCAGCCCAGTAATGTCTGGTTTTCTTCAGCAATGATCTGGGCAAAAATGGCTTCGCATTTGGCACGGTTGTCTGCGTTTTGCGGCAAGAATGCCTGGCCGACGGCATATTGGCCGACAGCTGGCAGGGTCATGCCTAGTTTGGCAGCCTCTTCACGCATAAAGGTGTCAGGCATTTGCATCAGCAAGCCGGCGCCATCGCCCAGTTTCGGGTCGTAACCAGTCGCACCACGGTGCGTCAGGTTGTCCAGCAGTTGCAGGCCTTTGGCAACGATATCATGGCTTTTCTGGCCTTTAATATGGGCGACAAAGCCCACGCCACAGCTATCTTTCTCGTGGCGTCTGTCGTATAAACCCTGCGATTGCGGAGCTAAACCAAACTGGTCGTCCAGAGCGGTTGTGGTATCTTGAGAAGCACTCATCACGTTGTTGTCAGACTGCATGTCCATTGCCAGATTCTTCACTTACAAAACATTTGGAGGAACCTTCAATGATACCGTTAAAGTTTAGCAATTTCAATTGTTTAGCCTGCGTTAAATAACGGATAAATCTTTTTTTGCATTTCAATTGAGAATGGTTTTTATTTACCAGTTGATCTGGCTTCTGTAAGGGTTTTCTTGCTGGCTGAGATTGCTTGGCGGTTGTTCTTTAAGTGTGCAAGCGGTCAAGAATGCATGCTTGTAATGTCGGAAAAGTTTGCTCTTTAATGCTAGGTGAGAGTGATTCTAATGAAGAACGGTCTTAATGAGCCGTGGGAATGGCGCGTATGGGTTGCCTGCCAGCGCGATAGTGAGCGTTGGCAGGCTTTCAATTCATTTAAAGTGCAGCAAATGCTTTAGTAGCGGCTTGCACGGTTTGTGCAATGTCCGCATCAGTATGCGCTGCCGAGACAAAGCCTGCTTCAAACGCAGATGGGCCAAGGTAGATGCCGCTATCCAGCATGCTATGGAAAAATTTATTGAATGCATTTTTATCTGCCAGCATCATTTCAGCGTAACTCCTTGGGCATTGGGCGCTGAAGTACAGGCCGAACATACCGCCTACACTTTGTGCGCTGAACGCGACACCGGCAGCTTGTGCTGCCTGCTTGAAACCATCCATGAGTTTTGTGGTTTGCGCTGTTAGTTTTTCATAGAAGCCTGGTGCTTGAACCAATTTCAAGGTCGTGAGCCCCGCGGTGACCGCCACCGGGTTGCCCGACAATGTACCCGCCTGGTAAACCGGGCCTAGTGGAGCCAGGACGCTCATAATGTCCTTGCGGCCACCAAAGGCACCGACTGGTAATCCGCCGCCGATGACTTTGCCCAGAGTGGTCATGTCTGGTGTAATGCCATATAAGGCTTGTGCCCCGCCCAAGGCTACGCGGAAGCCTGTCATGACTTCGTCAAAAATCAAGACGGTGCCATGTTGGGTGCACAGTTCACGCAGGGTTTGCAAGAACTCTTGATGCGGCACAATGAGGTTCATATTGCCGACGACTGGTTCAAGGATCACGCACGCGATTTCATCGCCGATGCTGGCAAAAGTATCTTTGAGCATCTGTGTGTTGTTGTAGTCCAGCGTCAAGGTGTGTGCAGCCACTTCTGGTGGAACTCCCGCTGAGCTTGGTTCGCCAAACGTGAGCAGGCCGGAACCGGCCTTTACCAGCAGCGCGTCAGCATGGCCATGGTAACAGCCTTCAAATTTGATAATTTTGCTGCGTTTGGTAAAGCCGCGAGCGACACGGATTGCGCTCATCGTGGCTTCGGTACCGCTACTCACCAGGCGTACCTGCTCCATGCTGGGCACCAGGCTGTTGATCAGTTCTGCCATTTCCAGTTCAAGACCGGTTGGTGCGCCAAAGCTCAGGCTATTGGCAGCCGCTTGTTGCACCGCGTCAATCACTTCAGGGTGCGCATGCCCCAGGATCATCGGCCCCCAGGAGTTGATGTAATCAATATATTCTTTGCCGTCCGCATCCCATAATCTGGATCCTTGCCCCTTTTTGAAGAAGATAGGGGTGCCACCTACGCTACGAAACGCACGTACCGGCGAGTTGACACCGCCTGGGATCAGTTGCTGGGATTTTTCAAAAAGTTGCTGGTTGCGAGAGGTCATAAGTGTGCAATCTGGGTAACATCAAAAAAGCATATTCTATCAGAGGTGGGGCTGCAGTTGCCCATGCTAGTGAGCCTCTTGCAGGCGTTGTTCGAGGTTGGTTCCGGCTTGGATGTCCAGTGCTTTGACATGTTGCTCGGCGGTGCTGAGTAAGGTTGGCTGTTGTGTTTGCTGTGCCAGGATGGCGAGTCCGCTCCATGCGTCTAGATGCGCTGGCTGCAAGGTGGTGGTGCGCTCATAGGCCTGCTGCGCCTCAGAGAGTTTGCCTTGGCCGTGCAGGGCGCTTGCTAGGTAAAAACAAGCTTCAGCCGAGCTGGGTTCTTGCACCAACCATGTCCGCGCGATCTCTTCGAGTGCTGGCCAGTCGCCACTTTGGTAAGGCTGGACGACTTGCATCCAGTAGGGGCGTGACGATGGGAGCACATCCCAGAACGCCGACGCGGTGGGCGCAGTTGAAGGGGAAGGTGCTTGTTGCATCAAAGCCTGTATCCACTCCACAGGCACGCTATAAAAATATGCATGTTTGCCAGGGCTTTTGAAGGTGCTGAGCGACACCAGTTCACCATCCTGGTTAAAGGTAGGGCTGCCACTCGACCCCATCACAAACGCAGCGTCTGTGCGTACAATGACGCTGCCATCGTAAGGATATAAGGCACGTACCTTGCCAGCGATGGTTTGTGGTTTGGGTGGGCCGCCTGGGAAGCCAATGGAGAACACCTCATCGCCATAATGCAGGTTCGCGGCTGCGGCTAACTTTACTGCTGGCAGTTCGAGGTAGGCAAATTTGAGCAGGCAGATATCGTGCTGCCAGTCGGCAATCATTCCCACCGGACTGATGCTGTCGCCAAATTTGGAAACGCTGATTCCACTACTGTTTGCTAATACGTGGCAATTAGTCGCAACAGTGTCTTTTTCCACTACAACACCGCTACCAACGCCGTGACCTCCGCTTGCAGTGATGGTGTGTACTTTAACCACGGAAGCTTTAAGGCGATAAACTAGCTCATGATCAGGCTCGGCCATTACGTTGTATGTGAGTGGTAAGCCTGTAGAAAGCAAGCAGACATAAAATAAGAAGCGCATATGGACTCCCGTGATCAGGCGAACTTTAAGGATCGTGATTAGTTTTTGACCTGCAAAGTGCAAAAAATTCTCATTCAGGGTCAGATTACCCGTGAAATGCTATGCAAACAGCGCTAGAATAGCCGATATTTTTGATTGTCTAAGGATTTACCATGCTGATTACAAGCGAAATCGTTGATTTAAACACTCCAACCGGGGTGATGCGCACCTACGTACATCGTCCAAAACACGATGGCAAAGTGCCTGCGGTTTTGTTTTATTCTGAAATTTTCCAGCAAACTGGCCCGATTGAGCGCGCAGCCCGTTTTCTGGCTGGTCATGGCTATGCCGTGCTGGTGCCGGAAGTGTTCCACGAATTAAACCCGATTGGGACTGTGCTGGGTTATGACGACGCTGGCCGCGATAAAGGTAACGCCGACAAAATGGCTAAAGATGTGCAAGCCTATGACACTGATAACCGTGCCATGATTGATTACCTGAATGCGCAGCCGTGGTATGACGGCAACCTGGGTGCAGCGGGTTTCTGTATTGGCGGTCATCTGGCGTTCCGTGCTGCCTTGCAGCCAGAAGTGAAGGCAACTGCCTGCTTCTATGCCACCGATTTGCACACCACTATTATTCCAAATAAGCCAGGTCAACACAGCATGGAGCGTGTGAGTGAGATTAAAGGCGAGTTGCTCATGATTTGGGGCAAGCAGGATCCACACATCCCAGCCGACAAGCGTGCAGAGCTGTATAACCGCTTTGCAGCGATTCCCGGTTTGCATTACACCTGGCATGAATTTAATGGGCAACATGCCTTTATGCGCGATGAAGGTGAACGTTACGATGCGCAGTTGGTCAACATCGGATATCAATTGACCTTGCAAATGTTCGGTAACGTACTCAAGTAAGCGAAGACACAATCACTTGAGGTAAAGAAAACTATGGTGCTGAATGTTTTATGCCTGTTGCGATTCATTAAACAACACGCATGGAATGTTCAATACATACCCTAGTCCAAGCACAGGCCAAAAGCCTGTGCTTTTTTTTCAACTAAATTAACCATTTATTAGAGATAACTATGACTACAAAAAATGCGGATATTGGATTGGTAGGATTGGCAGTGATGGGCCAAAACCTGGCGCTTAACATTGCGGATCATGGCTATACCATCGCGGTCTATAACCGTGACCCGAAAAAAATGCTGAACTTCATCGAGGAGTGCAAAAAGAATGAGCCTTCACATGAGCGTGTAGTTGGCCATGCGGATCTGGCTTCTTTTGTATTAAGCATCAAACGTCCTCGTAAAATCGTGTTGCTGGTGAAGGCCGGTAGCGCGACAGATGTGACGATCAACGCTTTGCTGCCTTTCCTGGAGCAGGGCGACATTATTATCGATGGCGGCAATGCCTTGTGGACGGATACCATCCGCCGTGAAAAAGAGCTGGCTGCCAAAGGTATCGAGTTTATTGGCTCTGGTGTTTCCGGTGGCGAAACCGGTGCACGTTTTGGCCCCTCCCTGATGCCATCGGGAACACGTAAAGCCTGGGCTAGCCTGGAGCCAATCTGGCGTGATATTGCCGCCAAGGTTGACCCTGTCACTGGCGCACCTTTAGAAGGTGGTGCACCGGGCAAGCCGGTTCAAGGTGGTTTCTCTTGTGCCGAGTATATTGGCCCGGACGGTGCTGGCCATTATGTGAAAATGGTACACAACGGTATTGAATACATTGATATGCAGTTGATTTGTGAAGCCTATTGGCTGATGAAAAACCTGCTTGGCATGCCCGCCGATGAAATCGGTAAAGTCTTTGCTGAGTGGAACAAAGGTGAGCTATCCAGCTTCCTGATTGAGATTACGGCAGATATCCTGCAACAAAAGGATCCGTCTGGTAAGGGTTTCTTGGTAGATAACATTCTGGATACGGCCGGTCAAAAAGGCACTGGCCAATGGACTGCAGCTAACGCGCTGGAGTTGGGTGCACCAGCCAATGCGATCGCGGCAGCCGTTTATGCGCGCGCGCTATCCAGCCTGAAGGAAGAGCGAGTAGAAGCCAGCAAAATCTTGAAAGGCCCGACGATTGTGCAGGAAAAAGATAAGGCTGCGATTATTGAGGCCATCAAAAATGCGCTGTATTGCTCCAAAATTTGCGCTTATGCACAAGGCTTCCAGCTGATCGACAAAGCACAAGTGGCTTACAATTGGAAACTCAACTTTGGTGAGATCGCGCAGATCTGGCGTGGGGGGTGTATTATCCGTGCGCGCTTCCTGCAAAAAATCACTGATGCTTATGCATTAAATTCACGTCTGAAAAACCTGATGCTGGATCCATACTTCACCAATGCGATGAATGAAGGCCAGGCTGGCTGGCGGAAAGTCATTGCGTTAGCAGTGACCAATGGTATACCGGCGCAAGGTTTTGCTGCGGCATTGGCTTACTACGATGGTTACAGAAGCGCTGATTTGCCAGCTAACTTGTTGCAAGGTCAACGCGACTTCTTCGGCGCGCATACTTATGAGCGCAAGGACCAACCACGTGGACAATTCTTCCATTTGGACTGGCCTGAGGCTGGTCGTCCGCAATTGACGATTGAGTAATTGCTCTGCTGGGTGCCGGTAACGGCACTTGGACATAAAAAAGATGGCGCTAGTCGCCATCTTTTTTTATTGATTCATGTTTTCGAAAAACAAAATTGAAAGGCCCAAGTTTTCAGGGGAAACCAGGGCTGATACAGGCTGAATGATGTTCAGTGTATAAACATTAACGCAGATCTCTGCGCTAACTAAAAAATCGTGACCCGCTATCGGGTCTTGCGCCAGCTAATCCTGCGTGATTAAACGCAGTCGCAGCTGGATTCCAGAAAGCGGTGTAACTCGGTGATGGCTTTCAGGTGTTGTTGCGCTTGGGCGGCTGCTTTGTTGGCGGCGGGAGTGCTCAAGCTGGGGGCGTAAATTTCATCCACTAAAAGATGCTGGGACGAAGCGGGTTGGTATGACTCTACAATCTGCATTTCAATCTTCCTTTTGGGATTTCCAATATTTCGGCTACAAGTCGACGAATTGTGTTCGTCGTGCATGTGGCGCCAAAATTAACAAAAAGTTCCTTGCGCAGCAATGCGTTATCTGTCGTAATGACTAAAGTTGTCAATTTGTTGCCAGATATTTGCATGGCTACAACATACAAGCAAACATGGTGCCATGTTTGCTCTTAACAACGCATGTTCATTCCATTCGGATGACAAGGCTCGAATGACACATCAAATAAAGACCATGCACGAAAAACAGAAAGCAAAATGCGCTGATTTTTCGTAAAATGTCGGTTTGATTAATTAAAAATGAAGAGCAGTATGCAAATTTTTGTCAACGGCAAAGCCATGTCGCTACCAGCAGGCGTTATTAATGTGCTTGCATTGGTTGAGCATATGCAGCTGACGGGTAAGCGTATTGCGATTGAACGTAATGGCGATATCGTACCGCGCAGCCAGTTTGCTAATGTGTCATTGCAGTCAGACGACAAGCTGGAAATTGTAGGCGCTGTCGGTGGTGGTTAATTGCAGCCTGGCTGCGATATTGACAGAACAGAATTGAATAGAGAGTTGTGAGTATGAATGACGCTTTGGTAATCGCCGGTAAGTCTTATCAGTCCCGCCTATTGGTGGGGACCGGCAAATACAAAGACTTTACGCAGACGCGTGCCGCAATTGATGCCAGCGGTGCCGAGATTGTTACGGTGGCGATTCGCCGGACCAATATTGGTCAGAATGCAAACGAACCTTCTTTGCTAGATTATTTACCCCCCAGTGAATTTACCTATTTGCCAAATACGGCTGGTTGCTACAGTGCGGAGGACGCCGTGCGTACTTTGCGTCTGGCGCGCGAGCTACTGGACGACCATAGGCTGGTCAAGCTGGAAGTGCTGGGTGACCCAAACACTTTGTACCCCAATGTGACAGAAACGATTGCAGCAGCTAAAACTTTGGTCAAAGAGGGCTTTGACGTGATGGTGTATACCTCTGATGACCCGATTATTGCCAAGCAGTTGGAAGATATTGGCTGTATGGCGGTGATGCCGTTGGCGTCATTGATTGGCTCAGGCATGGGCATTTTAAACCCATGGAACCTGCAGATCATTATCGAAAATGCCAAGATTCCCGTGCTGGTGGATGCAGGTGTGGGCTGCGCATCTGATGCCGCGATTGCCATGGAGTTGGGCTGCGCCGGTGTGCTGATGAATACTGCCATTGCCGCTGCACGCGATCCTGTGCTCATGGCCAGTGCCATGAAGAAAGCAGTTGAGGCTGGGCGTGAGTCATTCCTGGCGGGACGGATGGCGAAAAAGCTGTATTCTGCCAGTCCCAGTTCACCGACGACAGGGATGATAGGCTAATCGTGGCAGAGAGTGATTTATATGCTTGTGAAATCTCGGTGGTCACCGAGTATCTGGCTGCGCAATCTTCACCAGAAGCCGGGCAGTATGTGTATGCCTACACGATTACCATCCGCAATACAGGCAAAATCTCTTCGCAACTGATCAGCCGCCATTGGGTCATTACAGATGCCTTGCAGCAGGTGCGAGAGGTCAAAGGCTTGGGTGTGGTAGGCGAACAGCCGCTGCTGGCACCGGGTGGGGAGTACAGTTATACCAGTAGTGTCATGTTTAGCACACCAAGTGGTGAAATGTATGGCACTTATCAAATGGTTGCGGTAGATGGGCACTGGTTCGAAGTCGATATTCCCATGTTCTGGCTGCATCAGGCGGCAGGTCTGCATTAATCGGCCTGCGAAAGTAATGGTTTTAAGTGAATTAACGAAAAGTGCCGGTTATCAACAATCTTTTTAACGTCCGTCTGGGTTTATTAATGGCAACTGTATTGTGGTTGGCAGGCTGTAAAAGTGTGCCGCCAGCAACACAGTCGCATCCGCCATCGACAGAGAAGCCAGCTTCCGTAACGCCTCCTGTACCAGCCCCCGCGCAGCCTTATGCGTTGCTGAAGGCTGCGAGTTGGACCGATTTGCCCGGCTTGGAGAGCGAAGACTGGTTGGCGAGCTGGAGTGCTTGGTTGCAAAGCTGTCAGGGACTAAAAAATAAGCCCGATTGGCAATTGGTCTGTGCTACGGCGCAAAACGTGAATAAAGATGCTCAGGCGATACAAGCCTACTGGCAGCAATATTTTAATGTGTACCAGACGCAACAAGTAGATGGTGCGCAGCAAGGATTGATCACAGGGTATTACCAACCCGTGTTGAAAGGTGCCCGTCATGCCAGCGCCCGCTATCCGGTGCCTTTATACAAAGCACCATCAGACCTGATCACAGTGAATTTGTCTGCGCTGTTTCCTGAACTTAAATACAAGCGAGTACGTGGTCGCTTGCAGGGGCAGTCGCTGATCCCTTATTACACGCGCTCAGAGATTGAGCAGAGTCAGTCGCCACTGGCTGGTAACGAATTGTTATGGGTGAATGATCCTGTGGAGGCTTTTTTCTTGCAGGTGCAGGGGTCGGGGATTGTTGAGCTGGAAAATGGCGAGCGTTTACCGGTCGGCTATGAAGACCAGAACGGGCACCCTTATCAATCAATAGGTAAGCTGTTGGTTGATCGCGGAGAGATGGTGGCAAGTGAGGCTTCGATGCAGGGGATTAAAACCTGGGCTGCGCAACATCCTGAGCAATTGCGCGGCTTGCTGGATGCGAATCCTAGTTACGTGTTTTTTAAGCTGTTGCCAGCAGGCTTGTCCGGGCCTTTGGGCGCACTGGGCGTGCCATTAACGGCTGCCCGCAGTCTTGCAGTGGATCCATTTTATATTCCATTGGGTGCGCCAGTTTATTTGGCGAGCACCTATCCAAACTCACAAGCGCTTTTACAGCAACTAATGATGGCGCAAGATACAGGTGGCGCGATTAAAGGTGGTGTGCGCGCAGACGTTTATTGGGGCGATGGCGAATCGGCCGGTAAGCTGGCAGGCGCGATGCGACAGCAAGGACAGTTGTGGGTATGGTTGCCCAAAACCTTCCCGCTGCCGCATTAGGCTTTTATGCACAGGATTCAATTGAGCAAAGACCTTAGATGGCAGCGTCACGTTGTCGGGCAGATGGCCCTGCGCCCCTGGTTACAGGAGCGTGGCTCTTTGACGGCGCGGCTCAAGCGTAAGTACCCTGATTTTTCAGTCCAAGTCCTTTCCCAAGGATGGCGTAAGTCGAATGTTGACGAACAATCATTACTACGGCTGCCAGCCGCCACCCGTGCCTGGGTGAGAGAGGTGATGCTGATGGGCCAAGGACAGCCGCAGGTGTTTGCACATAGCGTCATCGCCCGTAAGGATTTACGTGGCACCTGGCATGGATTGCGTGCTATTGGCCGTGCTCCGTTGGGCGCCTCGCTGTTTGCTGACGCACGAGTCAGGCGTGGCCGCTTGCATTACCGCAAGTTATCCGCGATGCATCCGCTTCGCCTCGCTCTAGGTGGGCATTTCCCGGTTTCCAATCGACAGCCATTGTGGGCCAGGCGGTCACTATTTAGTTTGCGACATTATCGTTTGCTAGTGACGGAGGTTTTTTTACCGCCGTGTCAGCAGCAGGGCCTTGAATCAGCCTCGGGAATGGACTTTTAATGCAATCAATCGCTAAATGGCATGCGTATTACCGGCTGACCCGGCTAGATAAACCGATAGGGATCTGGCTGCTATTGTGGCCTACTTTGTGGGGCCTGTTGATTGCCGGACATGGATTCCCGCAACCTTGGGTCGTGGTGGTTTTTGTAGTGGGAACGGTATTGATGCGTTCGGCGGGTTGTGCGCTGAATGACATTGCTGACCGGCACTGGGATGGTGCTGTTGCGCGGACAAAACTACGGCCGCTGGCAACGGGCGAAGTTTCGGTGAAAGAGGCGTATGGTGTGGCCTTGGGTCTTTCAATCATGGCGTTTTTGCTGGTGTGTACGCTTGGCTGGCATGTGGTGCTATGGTCTGTGCCGGCTTTGTTTCTGGCGGTGAGCTATCCTTATACCAAACGATTCTTTGCGATTCCGCAAGCCTATCTCGGTATTGCGTTTGGGTTTGGTATCCCGATGTCTTTTGTGGCCTTGCAAGGAGAGGTGTCGGCGGTGGCATGGTGGCTACTGCTGGCCAATGTATTCTGGTCCGTAGCTTATGATACGGCATATGCCATGGTAGACCGTGCAGATGACCTCAAGATTGGTATTCGCTCTTCAGCCATCACGTTTGGACGTTTTGATGTGCTGGCGATTATGATTTGTTTTGGGGCAATGATGCTCATACTTGCTTATGTGGCGGATGAGATTGCGCTCAAGTGGCCGTTTTGGTTGGGTTGGCTTGTGGCTGCGATGCAACTGTTGCGACAGTATGCGCTTATTCGAGATCGCCAGCCCCGAGAGTGTTTCAAAGCGTTTCTGGAAAATTTCTGGATTGGGGCCGCGCTGACGTCGGGGATGGCTGCTGCTTATTGGTTAGGCTGACCTTCGTAAGGTCGAGGGTTCGTCCAGTTCGAATGTGAAATCCGTCCAGTACTGGAAAGGCGTATGTTCAGCAGGCGCCAAAATGTAGATGTCTTCAGACAACTGCTGAAGTTCGCGCAGGTTGCCACTGATCGGTTCTTCGTGGCTATCGCTCTTGGGCACAGGCGGTACCGCCGGCAGGTTTTGTGTCTGGCAGGCAATTTCTTTTAGCAGCATCAAGTCTTCAAACACGCTGCGTTCAAAGCCCATACGGGGCACCAAGCGGGTGTTGTAAACCAAGTCGTCAATCAAGGCAATCACTTGTGGCGTTCCCCAGGCTTGTTGCAGTGCTTTCATCACGCGAGGGAATGACTCAATCCCTTGTTGTTTCAGGTCTGGTGTGTGCTCCACATTCAGGTTGAAATGCTTGCGGCATTCTCCTGCCACAATATCAAACTCTTGTTGTTTGCCTTCTTTGGATAGCAGGTCCAGTAAATACAGCCACATCCATGGGGAACATTTGGGATGTTTGGCCAAATGTTGCTGCAAGTGATCAATCGCTTGGTTCACGCGGCCATGCGTAAACAAGCGGGAGGCATCCTGCATGACGGTTTGTGTGCTTTGGAGTGAACTAAGTTTTTGCGGGACCAGGTATGGGGCTACGGCATCATCGTTGGCATGCATCGGTACCGACTTTAGCCGGCTGGCAGGTTTGGTCTGCGCGGGTGGCTGTGTTGCCGGGTTGGCTGTATGCCGGTTTCCGGGAGGTAGTGTAGAGGAAAATGCTTTGCCTGCGCCTGGTTGTGTCGAAGGCCCGGAGGCATGATCACCCGTCGCAGTGGCGTCGCTCGTGCGTGAGGATTGTCGGCTTTTGACTACTTTGGGGGCCGCAGCATTCCGGCGTAACCAGTCAGCAAAGAAAAAGCCACTGGCAATCAGGGCTAATCCCAGTGCGATGACCAGGGTGCGCAGTAAATGGTTTTCGTGTTGCAGTTGCGTGAGCTGGGTTTTCAGGGTTGCCAATATGTTGGCTTGTGCCAGGTTGCTTGCGTACAGTACATCAGATTTGATTTGTAATTGCTTGAAATTCGCTTGCAAATCATTAATTTGTGCCTGCAGGGCTGTGTAAGCCTCTACAGGGATTGCTGGTGACGACGCTGGGTGAGCAGGCTCAATGACTCTCACCATGACATCCGTTGCTGGTTCGGAAGTGTTTTTAGGTGGTGATGCTGATGGTGAAGTGATTGTGACAGTGTTATCTGTTTGTATGGTCAACGTTTGCTGCGTGTGCTGGCATTGATCAATTAACGTTAATCTCAGTGTCCTGCTAGTAGCATTTTCAGACCAGAGCGTTAACTCACCTTGCTGATTACCGAGCGTGGTGTACTCTAATCGCACTGGTGTTGCATCCGTCGGTGCTTGTTTCAAGCTGAAGCAGCCGACATCGGTGTCTGGGAGAATATTGTTAATGGCTACTTGTGCCAGTAAAGGCTCGCCAGGAGCAGACCGAATGTTGACAGTGGTCAGCTCCGACGCTTGAGAAAGCGGAGTAAATGCGATGAATAGGAAAACCAATAGCCGCAGCCGATGGTTGGCTGCAAAAAAATGATGCTGTTTTTTAACCTTGTGTAT
>DATMSK010000187.1:0-8309 GCA_035565395.1 Methylophilus sp.
TACAGGTTGTAGGCAGCAGTGTGGGTGCCACCGCAGGTTACAATGGAACGATCATTACTACCGCTGTAACAGAGCCTGAAAGTTTCGCCCTAATGCTTGCCGGGATTAGTATTATTGGGGCAATCGGACGCAGAAAGCTGCGCAAGCAATTGCCAAGTCTTAGTTATTAATCAGGTAAGTTAATAACCCTTCAAATCTCCGCCTCATGCGGGGATTTGTAGTGCGTAAACATCTTAACAAGTTACGTAAACATTAGACTCGACCATCCTCGCCTCAATAAAGCATTACATTGCCTGCTAAAGCTTGTCCGAATTATCTGACACCACAATCAGCATTCATCCTCTACTCGCTTAACTGCATTATTTTCATAATCCACAGCACATATTACCCATTAGGAGAGATGAAATGAAAAGCGTACGCAAGTCTTTAGCCTGGTCACTATTATTAGTTCTCGCACTTAGCACAACAGCCTGTGGCTCAATGAGCACTCGCGGTAAAAGTACAGCTTTAGGCGCTGGCATTGGTGCAGTAGGTGGTGCAGTGTTAACTGGTGGCAGTGCCTTGGGTACTGTCGGCGGCGCTGCTGTTGGTGGTGTGATCGGCAACCAGATCGACAAAAAATAACGTCAAACAGGCAACTGATGAGCCAAGCTTAGCGGTTGCCGCACTTTTTTAGTTGCTGTGCGTCATAAGGGCATTTATCGCTTAAAATGCCCTTATGAGCTACTACCAACCAGAACCTGCTTACACCCACGGCAGCCAACCAAAAGTGGGCATCTTGCTAGCCAACCTCGGTACACCTGATGCCCCGACGGCGAAAGCACTCCGTCCTTATTTACAGCAATTCCTGATGGATAGACGCGTGGTAGAAATCCCCCGCTTTATCTGGTGCTGGATTCTGCATTGCATCATTCTCGTCGTGCGTCCTAAAAAATCAGCCGAAAAGTATGCCAGCATCTGGGGGAAAGATGGTTCACCGCTGATGGCGTATGCTCAGCAACAAAAGAAACTTCTGCAAGGCTACCTGACACAAAAAATCAACTCACCATTTGCCGTCGAATTAGGCATGACTTATGGCAATCCCAGTATGAAAAGCGCGATAAAGTCGCTTAAAGCCCAGGGCTGTGACCGCATTCTGGTGTTCCCCCTCTATCCGCAATACGCTGCTAGCAGTACCGCTGCAGCTTTGGACGCCGTGTGGCGCGTATTACTCAAAATGCGTAACGTGCCTGCTATCCGCACGATCAAGCACTACCATGATCATCCGCTGTATATTCAGGCCTTGGCCACCCATATCCAAACTTACTGGAAACAACATGGCAAACCTGAAAAACTGGTCATGAGTTTTCATGGCGTACCAAAATTCCACCTGCTAAAAGGCGATCCCTACCATTGCGAGTGCCATAAAACGGCACGCTTGCTAGCAGAAGCTTTAGGCTTAAATAAAGAGCAATACGAAGTAGCGTTCCAATCCCGCTTTGGCCGCCAGGAATGGCTACAACCCTACCTCGCCAACACGCTGGATGCACTAGGCAAACAACAACTCCAACGCATAGACGTCGTTTGCCCTGGCTTTAGCAGTGACTGCCTGGAAACCCTCGAAGAAATTGCCATGGAAGGCAAACACTTGTTCCAGTCCGTTGGCGGTGGTGACTATCACTACATCCCTGCGCTGAATAGCGAAGCGGTGTGGATAGAGGCCATGCGGGATATTGCATTAGAAAACTTACAGGGTTGGGTAAGTAATGCGTTTGACCAGACAAAAGCGAATGCTGAAGCACAAACCAGCAAACAACTGGCATTAGCAATGGGCGCAGATCGCTAACTTAGTCTAGAGGGGATGAGTTGCGAAAGAACAGACGCATCCATTCCACTGCCAGCCTTGCTTGATTACGCGCTATAATCGCGCTTTAACGTTTTTATGACTCCCCTATGATCATTATCACCGGTGGTGCAGGTATGATTGGCTCTATCATGGCCTGGCATTTGAACAACAAGCTGGGTCGGCAAGACCTGGTGATTGTTGACCGTATCACGCATGAAAACCAGTGGCAAAACCTGGTGCACAGGCACTATGCCGAATATCTGGATAAAGACCAGCTGTTTGAGTTTTTAGAAGATAATGATGGCATCACTGCAGTGGTTCATATGGGGGCGATCAGTGCCACCACCGAGCGCGACTTTAACAAGCTGGTCGCAGACAACATGCACTACTCGCAGGATTTATGGTCCTGGTGCACTGAGTATGAAGTGCCGTTTTTTTATGCCAGCTCTGCGGCGACGTATGGCGGCGGTGAACAGGGCTATGACGATGCCAGCATTGAGAACCTGCGCCCCTTAAATGGCTATGGCTATTCCAAACACTTTTTTGACCAGTGGGTGTTACAGCAAGTCGCACAAAAACAGGCTACACCTCCGGCTTGGGCAGGCTTCAAGTTCTTTAATGTCTACGGGCCAAACGAGTATCACAAAGAACGCATGGCCAGCGTGGCCTACCACACCTTTAACCAGTTCAGTGAAACCGGCACCATGCGTCTGTTTAAAGGCACCAAGGCCGGTGTAGAAGACGGCATGCAACTGCGTGATTTTGTCTATGTGAAAGACGTGGCCGATGTGATGGGATTTTTCCTGGAGGGTGCGTTAAAAAACAAACCGGTTACCAGCGCGATTTACAATATCGGCACTGGTCAGGCACGCAGCTTTAAAGACCTGGCAACCAACGTCATGACCAGCATGTCTCGCGAACCCAACATCACTTATATTGATATGCCGCAAGACCTTCAAGGCAAATATCAGTATTTTACGCAGGCAGAGATGAAAAAACTGCGCGATGCGGGTTATAAAAAGCCGTTTACCACACTGGAAGAAGGCGTGAAGGATTACGTGCAGAACTATTTGCTGCAAGATGACCCTTACGCATAACTCCAACAAAGACAGTGAGCGATATGAACCATATTGAATATCTAAAAGGCGAGCACGCCGCACATATGGCGATGTTCCAGGCGCTGGAGCCATTGTTTCCGCTGATAGGTGATGTTGGCAACTTATTGCGCGACTGTATTCAGCGTGGCGGTAAAGTGTTGCTGTGCGGCAATGGCGGCAGCGCGGCAGACAGTCAGCATATTGCGGCTGAAATCGTCGGTCGCTTTAAGAAAGAGCGTAAAGGCCTGCCTTCTATCGCCTTGACAACGGATACGTCTATCCTGACTTCAGTCGGCAACGATTATGGTTATGACTATATTTTTGCACGTCAGGTAGAGGCCTTGTGCCGCCCAGAAGACATTTTGATTGGCCTGACCACCAGCGGCAATAGCGCCAACGTGGTCCGCGCCATTGAAACTGCCAATGAGATTGGCGCCACTACGATTGGCCTGACAGGCGGCAGCGGTGGCAAAATGAATGCACTGTGCACACATAACATTGTCGTGCCTTCCAACGTTACAGCCCGCATTCAAGAGGCGCATATTTTTATCGGCCATTGCCTGTGTGAAATCCTGGAATCCTGATGACTGGCAACGCCTTACATAGTGACCTGGCAACCGTGGTTGCCCATTTTGGTGAACAAACGCAACACGCACTGGTTATCGGCGATGTCATGCTGGACCGCTATCTGATGGGTGAAGTCAACCGTATTTCGCCTGAAGCACCAGTGCCAGTCGTGCTAATCAAATCAGAACAACAACGTGCTGGCGGCGCCGCCAACGTTGCCGCCAACCTGGCACTGCTGGGAGTCACTACCCACATGATAGGCCTGATTGGCAATGATCATGAAGGGCAGCGTTTATTGGCAGCCATGTCGGAATACGGCATCAATACGCAGGCCATGATCACCACACCGGCACGCCCCACCATTGCCAAAACCCGAATTTTGGGCGGGCATCAGCAAATGATGCGTCTGGATCAGGAAGTGACCGGAGCGCTCTCAGACAAAGAGGCAGCGCAAGTCATGCAGGCGACTCAAACGGCATTGCAACAACATCCCGCGCTGATTATTTTGTCGGACTACGCCAAGGGCTTGCTGACTGAGCAGGTCTGCCAGCAAGTGATAGATTATGGCCGCCAGCACAACATTCCGGTATTGGTTGATCCCAAAGGACGTAACTACGATAAATATCGTGGTGCAACTGCGCTGACACCAAATAAAAAAGAAACTGCTGAGGCCTGTGATACGCAGATGAGTGATGCTGCACTAATAGACAAAGCGTGCACACTTAAAACATCGTTGTCGTTAGACTTTCTGGCCGTCACCCGCGGTGAAGAAGGCATTACACTGATTGCCGACCAAACCACTCACCTGAGCGCAACCGCCAAACAGGTGTTTGATGTCTCAGGCGCAGGCGATACCGTGATTGCCACATTAGCTGCCGGCCTCATGCATGGCTTAAGTTCTTTGGACAGCTTGGCACTCGCCAACCATGCTGCAGGTGTCGTTGTCGGCAAGGTCGGTACCGTACCCATTACCAAAGCTGACCTTCTGGACGCCATTGCCACTGCGCAGGGCAGTCAACAGGCACACAAAATCAGTGAATTACCTGACTTACTGCAAAAAGTGGCTAACTGGAAACAGCAGGGCCAGAAAATTGTGTTTACCAACGGCTGTTTTGATTTGTTGCATGCTGGTCATGTGACCTATCTGGAAGGCGCAAAAAAACACGGGGACAGGCTGATTTTGGGCCTCAATACCGACCGCTCTGTTTCTGCACTCAAAGGCCCGACACGCCCTGTCGTCAATGAGAAAGACCGTGCCCGCGTCTTGGCAGCACTGGAGTCCGTGGATGCGGTCATCCTGTTTGACGAAGACACCCCGCTCAACCTGATCAACGCCATACAACCCAATATCATTGCCAAAGGCAGCGATTACACTGCTGACCAGGTTGTCGGTGGCAAGGAAGTGTTGTCATGGGGTGGAGAAATTGCCTTGATAGACTTGGTCGAAGGCCGTAGCACCACCAACCTGATCAAAAAAATGCACGCATGAACAAGATTCTGGTGATGGGCCCATCATGGGTGGGCGACATGGTACTGGCGCAAAGCCTGTTCAAGCAGCTCAAAATCGAGCAGACGGATTGTCAGATTACGGTTGCCGCCCCCGCATGGACACTTCCCTTGCTGGAGAGAATGCCCGAGGTGTCACAAGCGATTGCATTGCCCTTTAAACATGGCGACCTGGCATTACGTGAACGCTTCAAGCTTGGCCGCGAACTGGCTAAAGAAGGCTTTACTCAGGCTATTTTACTCACCAACAGCTTGAAATCTGCCATTTTACCTTGGGCCGCCAGAATTCCAGTGCGCACAGGCTTCAAAGGCGAAATGCGTTATGGCCTGGTGAATGACATGCGCCCCTTGGACAAGTCCACACTCAAGCAAACCGTGCAGCGATTTGTCGCCTTGGGCTTACCCAGGCATGCAACGCTCCCTGAGTCACTGCCACAACCAACCTTGTTGGCAAATGCAGCTAATGCTCCCTCGCTTTTGCGAAAGTTTGATTTACCCACCCACGGCACGGTATTAGGCCTCTGCCCTGGCGCAGAATACGGTGAAGCCAAACGCTGGCCGACAGAATACTATGCAGAAGTAGCCAATACTGCGCTTAACCAAGGCTGGCAAGTCTGGTTGTTTGGCTCTGAAAAAGACCAGCCGGTCACAACTAGTATTCAGCAGCAGACGGGGCAGCGCTGCGTAGACCTGGCGGGCAAAACTAAACTTGGCGAAGCCATAGACCTCATGTCACTGTGCCACACCGTGATCAGCAACGATTCCGGCTTAATGCACGTCGCGGCAGCACTGGATAAAAAGCTGATCGCGATTTACGGCTCATCTGACCCCAAACACACCCCGCCCATGCATCCGCAAGCCGTGATTGAATACTTGGGACTTACATGTAGTCCCTGTTTTGAACGCACCTGCCCCTTAGGCCATCTCAACTGTTTGCGACAACTCAAACCCGCTTCTGTCCTAGCCAAACTGCCTTGGAAAATTCTGGAAACCGGCAAATGACCTCCTTTTCTTTTTTGCGGAAAATATCGCAATCACAGTGGCTCAACATTTATCTCTTAGCAGCCTTTTTAATTGCCTGCAAGATCATGTACAACCAGCATGGCTGGGTCAACAATGATTCACTACTGTACTTTGAGCAGGCACGGCTAATCGCTGCCGGTCAGCTGCAACAAGCTTTTGGTTTATTCACCTGGATACTTTATCCCGGGCTTCTGGCAATCATTCACAAACTGACAGGGCTGAGCATTCATGTTTCTGCCATCAGCTTGAACGTCCTATGTTTTGTGATCTTTGTTGCAGGTTTTCAGCGGTTGTTAATAGAAGCAGGAGCCAAACTGCGCACACTGCACTGGGGCATGCTATTACTCTTTTCAACACAATATATTGTTGGTGACGTACTCGGCATGTTATTGCGTGACGAAGGATTTTGGGCGGCTTATACCTGGGGATTGCTATTTTGGTTACGTGCGCTGAAGTCGCAACACTGGAAACATATTCTGCAGTTTCAAGCTGTCATGGCGGTCGCCGTGCTTTTCCGTATCGAATCATCAGCCTATTTATTAGCGCTTCCGCTATGCGCATTACTCTTGCCACAACTAACTTGGCTGCAACGTCTCAAGTTATGGCTAAAAGCAAACTCGCTAGCACTATTAACGACCGTGATCGTAGCAATTGGATTGCTGGCAGGCGTTTTACAACAAGAGCAACTGGGACGGTTGCAGGAAGTATTTACCCAAATAGCACACCTGTTCACTGAGCGCATTACCTTCATCAACCAGAAAGCCGCCATCCTGGGTCATCAGGTGTTGGGGGAAGATCTTGATCAATACGGTACATTTAGCCTATGGTCAAGCCTGGTCTTGATTGCGATATTTAAGACCCTCAAAGTGGCAGGCCTGCCAGCTTTGGCAGTGATCCTCTGGCCAAGGCAAACCTGGTGGTCAAAACTGCCAGAAGTAACCCGTTATCTGGTCATCTCTACGCTGACCATCAGTTTCGTAGTGAGCCTGGTTATCATTTTTAATGTGTTTATATTGTCGAGTCGTTATGTGATTGCAAGCGGTATTGTCATGCTACTTCTGGCGGCGTTCGCCATCACAGAGTGGCAACAACGCTGGCCTAAATGGGTAAGCAAAAGCTATGTGCTACTACTTGCAGTACTTTTCATGTACTCCTTGTTTGACAAACATGAGATTGACTTGGACCGAGTAGCCGTCGACTATATTGCACAGATTAACCCTCAGCACAAACCGGCGTTTTATGATACCGAAAATGCCAGATTTTATGCTGACCAACCCTATACTGACCGCATTTTAGGCCGTGTCGCGTTTCCACAATTGGTCAACAAGAATGAGATTGATCAATACGACTACTTCATGATCACCATCAGTAAAGATCCGGCAGACATTGCTTATGAACGGCAAGCGCTGCAAGTGTTAGGTGAGCATCAATACAAACTTGTTAATACGCTCTACGGCTGGCGGAACAAAACCAAAGCACTTATTTTTGTTCGTCATCCAGAGAACAAGCCAAACTAATACGTTAAAATACGTAACCATATAATTAAAAAAACAGGCACCTCATCGATATGACGCCCCTACCTCTCAATCTTGCATTGACTGTGCCAGCCAACTTGCGCGCATCATTTAAGCAACTATTACGTTTCAGCCTGCTTTGGGTGGTGCTATTTGCCTGTACCGCCAATGTCTGTAACAGTTTTTTCATCAAGTGGGGATTCCGGGACGATTCACACTATGCGTCACTGCTCAGCGTGATTGATGGGAGTGCTTACCAGCCTTATGTTTACCGTTCAACAGTGCCCCGCCTCGCAGACTTGGCCATTCAGCATATTCCGGCTGAAAAACAAGAGCAACTCTTTCACCGCATCATCTCTTCAGACAAACTTAAACATCACTTTTTTAATGATGTGCCTCTAGAGAAATGGACGCCACGCATAGCGCTGGATTATCACCTGATGTATGGACTCACCTTGCTGAGTTTTTTGATTACGCTGGTTTATCTGCGCAAAATATTTTTATACTTTTCTGAAAACTATTCAGCCTCTATCCTGGCTGTTGTATTGTTTAGCCTGATGTACCCTCTCACATTCAAGCGCGGTGGCTATTTTTATGACTTCTTCGAATTATTGGGTATCACGGTCAGCACATATTACTTTCTGACAAACCGCAAACTCTTGGCCTCCATCCTGTTGATGTTGACGGCGTTCAACAAAGAAACCGCTTTTGTTGCGGCGTTTGGCTTCTTTTTCCTACACGCCAAAGATTATCCCATGCAAAAACGCCTGGCGTATT
>DATMSK010000188.1:0-4007 GCA_035565395.1 Methylophilus sp.
GAAACCACAGACCGCGGTAATCGCTTCAACCAGCCGGCCGGACATCTGGAAGAGGGCGAAACGATTATTGCCGCGGCAATTCGTGAAACGCTGGAAGAAACGGCTTACGATTTCACGCCTGAAGCATTGGTAGGCATTTACCATTGGCAGCATCCACTCAATGGGATTACCTATTTGCGTTTTGCCTTTACCGGCAAATTGGGTGCGCATTATCCGGAGCAAGCTTTAGACGATGGCATACTTCGCACCGTATGGAAAACTGAAGCCGAGATTGCGGCTGAAGGCGAGTTGATGCGTAGCCCACAAGTCTTGCTGTGTGTGCAGGATTACCGGGCAGGGAAACGTTATTCTTTAGACATTTTGAAGCATTTGGGCCAAGCATTATGAGTAAGCCACATGTCATCGTCGGGTTGTCCGGCGGTGTTGATTCTTCCGTCACCGCCTTGTTGCTGAAGCAACAAGGTTACCAGGTCACCGGTTTGTTTATGAAAAACTGGGAAGACGATGATACTGACGAATACTGTTCTTCACGCCAGGATTTGATCGATGCCGTTTCGGCCGCTGACAGAATAGGCATTGACATCGAAACCGTGAATTTTAGCGCTGAGTACAAAGAGCGAGTGTTCGCTAACTTTTTACAGGAATACCAGGCTGGCCGCACGCCAAACCCGGATATTCTGTGCAATGCCGAGATTAAATTCAAAGCCTTTCTGGATCACGCTATGGGCATGGGTGCTGACTTGATCGCCACCGGTCATTATGCGCAAGTGCGTGAAAATCCGATTCAACCCGGTAATTTTCAGCTACTGAAAGCCGATGACGGTAGTAAAGATCAAAGCTACTTTTTGTCACGCCTGAACCAGGCACAACTGTCAAAAACGCTGTTCCCGCTGGGCAAATACCTCAAGCGTGAAGTACGTGAAATTGCCCGCGAGCACGGTTTAGCCAATGCCGAGAAAAAAGACTCCACCGGTATTTGTTTTATTGGTGAGCGTCCGTTTCAGGAATTTTTGCAGCGTTACCTGCCTCGTCACCCGGGCGTGATGCGCACGCCAGAAGGCAAAGTGGTGGGAGAGCATGAAGGCTTGATGTATTACACCATAGGTCAGCGTCAGGGCCTTAAAATTGGTGGCAGTCGCGAAAGCAACGGCGAGCCCTGGTTTGTGGCCGCCAAACATATGGCCAGCAATGAGTTGATCGTGGTGCAAGGTCACGACCATCCTTTGCTGCAAAGTGATGGTCTCAAGGCTGGACAATTACATTGGATCAGCGGTGAAGAACCGCGCACTAACTGGGTCTATGCTGCCAAAACACGCTATCGCCAGCCGGATGCGCCTTGTGAAGTCGATGCTGTGGATGCCGAGGAAGCCACCATCCGTTTCGGCCAGCACCAGTGGGCGATCACGCCAGGGCAAAGCGTAGTGGTGTATGAAAGCAATGTCTGCCTGGGCGGCGGCATTATTACGGGTGCCATTTAGCCACCTCTGAGGCATGGTTATTGCTTGCACTTGCAGAATATAATGACAACGAACCTCCAAGTGACGAGGAATGACACCTTATGGCCTATGTATTAAAAAATAAAGAGGGTGAGATTGTTGCAGCAAGCCCGGATACGCAGGTGGCGGCAGACTGGGTAGAGGTGGAAAACACGAATAGTGAATACCTCGATTTTTTAGACAATGAGCTAAAAAAACACCATACCTTCCGTGAAAGTGACATTCAACTGGCACGTGTATTGGAAGACTTGATCAGCATCCTGATTGATCGTAGCCTGATCAGCTTTACCGATTTCCCTAGTGCCGCACAAAAACGGTTGAATGAACGCCAGAGCCTGCGTCATAAAAACAAGTTAAATCTGCTTGGCGATGACGATGTGGCGCACTTGTAATATCAATAAGTCATTTCTACCAAAAACTTCACATTTCTACCGGGACCGTACATCCCCAAGCCTCCCATGCTGCCATCAAGGCGGTATTCCTCATTTTTCAAGTTTTCCCCAATAAGCCTTAAAGTCAGCTGTTCGTTGAGCTTCAAACGGATACCGGCATTCCACATTTCATAGCCATCCTGCTGACCGAACACATAACGGCTATTCACTGTCCCATCCCCGCTTATCAGAATATCCCGCTCAGAGACTTTTCTGTAAGTCACATTCACCTCAAGGTGTTTGGTCAATTCGGCACCCACATTAATATTTAATGCATTACCTGGCGCCGTAAATAATGGGGCAAACGCCAAACCGTTAAAGATCTCACCGTTGATACGTGAGTACCCGCTGCGCATATACCAGCCATGATATTGCAAGAAACTCTCAACCTCTACGCCATTTCTGCGCTCCCAGCCATTCTGGGTAATCGTGCCATCTGCTTCTTCGCGCAGGGAAAGCAATAAGTGAGAGGTGTAGGTATGGTAAAAATTAAGCTTTCCAGAGAACCAGATATCCGTATTCAGCAGATGTGGCGTTTGGACACTCACGCCAACCTCGGTAGTCTCTGACCGCTGTGGCTGGTATAGGTCGCCACAGATCAATGAATCAGGACCACTGATTGGCATCAATAACGCTCGGCAACGGCTAAATGGCCCTTGTGTGAAATATTCGTCTATCAAGGGTGGGCGAAAGCCTTGCCCATAATTACTGTAAAACGTCAGCTTGTCAGGATTATTCTTTGCAAACGCATCATAAGCCAATCCAAGACTCCAGGTCTCTTCCTTAAATCTGATCTTACTTTTCTGATCATAAGGCTGAAGCAAAGCGAGTGTCCCGCCAGCGGCTTCGACTTGATAGCGGTCTTGACGATACCCTGGGGTCACCGTAAATTGGTCCACTTCAATTTTAGGTTGTATGTAAATGGCATTAAATGATTTGCTACCTGGCGGTGCAGAAGCATTAAATCCTTCAGGGTATCTGGATTGGGCAACGCTCAAAGGATTATCAAACGTACGGCTAATTTCACGGTCACTGGCGTTGTATTGATAGCCTGCCAGTAGTGAAAGATTTAAGTTGCCACGCTCAAAAAAAATGGCCTGATTGCTGATATCAACCGTCTTGGTTTTATACTGATAGGTATCTGTTGCATTACCGGGACATCTGCTTACCTGGCTCGGGTCTGGTGTATACGTTGTACCATTACAACCTGTGATACTCGGGTTAATCACTGATGACATGCCTGGCTTTGCCAGATCACTCAGGTCGGTATGTCCGGCACCGACTGTCGCTTTTAAATTCACCCATTGACTCTCCGGATCATAATGGATGGTTTCAGACCAGGTCAGGTCATCTACCGAACGAATCACATTTCCAAAGAATCCTGGCTGCCCTCCGGTCGCATCATAAGGTTGCAGGCCAGTATCATCAAACTTCACCACCGAGGTCACCAGTTGCAAATCCTCCGTGAGGAACACACTCACCTTTAATAAATGCGAGATAGACTCAATCGCCGAGTTGTCCAGTTTGGTCCCATCACCTAATGTCATGTTATTGGACTGGCGGTTAGAGTAGTTATAAAGAATATCCACTCGCTCGTCCGGGCGCGCATAGAGTAAATAAGAGCGCGAATACTCATCGCTGTTATTCCCATAGCCAAACTTGGCCTTACCTCCATACTTTTGACCCGGCTTTAAGAAATCCTCCGCGTTTTTGGTCGTGGCATTGACGGTGCCTCCTAACGAACCAGAGCCGCTCGTAATTTGCGGACCACGTTGTACTTCTATGCTTTTCAGCAATTCCGGCTCGATGAACGTGCCACCCATGCGGTATTTTTCAAAGCCCTTGGGAACGCCATCGACTTTCACCATCACATCTTCGTTATCGCCATAACCGCGAATATTAAATGTCATGCCACTAGGACGTGGGCCCCCAGTGATGGAAACCCCAGGCACGGACCTGACCGCATCAAAAATATTACTGGGCTGTACACGCTGCAATTGCTCACTCGTAATAGTTGTAATGGGCAACGTGCGATTAATGCCCGTCTCGGGGGCTTTGGTTCTCGTATCGGTGACCGTCA
>DATMSK010000189.1:0-8201 GCA_035565395.1 Methylophilus sp.
GGTTTTACCTGGGGCTCTGTACTGGCGAAGTATTAACTTTATACCCATAAGCATGATCAACATGCGTCACTTTAGCTAACACACTACTTGAAAATATATGTCTAAATTTGCTTTTTTCTTTCCTGGCCAAGGCTCACAGTCTGTTGGCATGATGCAAGGCTTTGAAAATCATGCGGTTGTTAAACAAACCTTTGATGAAGCCTCCACAGTATTGGGTGTTGATTTCTGGAAAATGGCGACTGAAGCCAATGATGCGATTAATCTCACCGAAAACACACAGCCCATTATGTTGACCGCAGGAGTGGCTACTTGGCGTGTTTACCAGGCATTAGGTGGAAAATTGCCTGCTGTCATGGCGGGACATAGTCTTGGAGAATATACCGCTTTGGTGGCTGCTGATGCTATTTCATTCGCTGATGCGTTGCCCTTAGTGAAATTTCGTGCCCAGGTAATGCAGCAAGCTGTGCCGGAAGGGCAAGGGGCGATGGCCGCGATTCTCGGCCTGGATGATGATACTGTGCGTGCTGTTTGCAATGAAGCAGCGCAAGGCGAGGTGGTGCAAGCGGTAAACTTTAACTCGCCAGGCCAGGTTGTGATTGCCGGTAATAAAGCAGCCGTTGAGCGTGGCATGGAGTTGGCCAAAGCCAAAGGTGCCAAGCGTGCTTTACCACTGCCTGTGAGTGTGCCATCGCACTGTGACTTGATGAAGCCAGCTGCGGAAAAAATGCGCGAGTATTTGCAAAACCTAACAGTGCAGGCGCCATTAGTCCCGGTGCTGCATAACGCTGATGTGGCTGCTTATAATGATGCTGATCAGATCAAGGATGCGTTGGTGCGCCAATTGTATAGTCCAGTGCGCTGGGTTGAGACCGTGCAGCAATTGGCTGCACAAGAAATATTAACTGGTGCCGAGTGCGGTCCAGGCAAGGTGCTCGCTGGTTTAGCCAAGCGTATTGTGGCTGAGATGAGTTGTGTGGCGCTGGTAAATGACGAATCTGTGCAAGCATTTATTGCGCAATAAGGGGAAGAATGATGTCAAATCAACAAGTAGCATTAGTGACTGGTGCGAGCAGAGGAATTGGTGCTGCCGTTGCGCAAGCTTTAGGTAAGCAGGGTGCATTCGTGATTGGAACAGCGACGTCCGCGAGCGGTGCTGAAGCCATTACAGCCCATTTGAAGGCGGCTGGCGTGAACGGTGTTGGCTTTGCGCTCGATGTGACGCAGCCAGAACAGATTGATGCGGTTTTGAAACAGATTGCCGAGCAATATGGAGAAGTGTCCATTCTGGTGAACAATGCCGGAATTACCAAAGACACTTTGCTGATGCGGATGAAAGATGAAGACTGGGATGCTGTATTAAATACTAATTTGAAGTCTGTATTCCGCATGAGCCAGGCTGTCTTACGCCCAATGATGAAGGCACGCCAAGGCCGTATTATCAATATTTCCAGTGTGGTTGGTCATATGGGTAATGCCGGTCAGACCAATTATGCGGCAGCCAAAGCCGGGATGACAGGGTTTACCAAGTCGATGGCGCAAGAAGTCGGTAGTCGCGGTATTACAGTCAACTGTGTCGCACCAGGCTTTATTGACACTGATATGACGGCTGAGTTGCCAGAAGAGATTAAGGCCAAAATGCTGGAGCGCATCGCCGTCGGTCGCTTAGGTCAGGTAGATGAAATTGCCGCTACGGTCGCTTTCCTGGCTTCACCAGCTGCCGCTTATATCACGGGTGAAACCATCCATGTCAATGGTGGCATGTACTGCGCATAAGATATGCTAACTGTAGTTTTCATATCATTTTAAATAATTGTTTTTTGGCATTCTGGGCAAGATTTGTTAGAATGCCGGTTTACTGAACACGACACTTTATCAATAAGGGGTATTTTAGATGTCCGACATCGAACAACGCGTAAAGAAAATCGTTTGTGAACAACTGGGTGCAAACGAAGCTGACGTTAAGAACACATCATCTTTCGTAGATGATCTGGGTGCAGATTCTCTGGACACCGTGGAATTGGTGATGGCTTTGGAAGAAGAATTCGATTGCGAAATTCCTGACGAAGAAGCTGAAAAAATCACAACCGTGCAGCAAGCGATTGACTACGTCAACGCTAACCTCAAGTAATTCATTGACTTAATTCTTTAATCAGCCCTCGCAAGAGGGCTGATTTCTATTATGACGAAACGCAGAGTAGTAGTAACCGGCTTGGGCGTGGTGTCTCCAGTAGGGATTGGTACCCAAACCGCTTGGAACAATCTGGTCGCTGGTCAATCAGGCATTACCCGTATCACTAAATTTGATCCTACCCCGTTTGCCTCGCAAATTGCAGGTGAAGTAAAGGGATTTAATGCTGAGGATTTTATCCCGGCCAAGGATGCTCGCCGTATGGATACCTTTATCCAGTATGGCTTGGCAGCTGGCTTGGAAGCATTCCGTGACTCAGGTCTCGAGGTGACTGAAGCCAATGCCGAGCGTATTGGCGTCACTATCGGTTCCGGTATTGGCGGTTTGGGTTTGATCGAATCTACGAATGACAGCTATGACGAAGGTGGCCCGCGCAAGATTTCGCCATTCTTTATTCCTGGCACCATCATTAATATGATTTCTGGTAACCTGTCGATCATGTTGGGTCTGAAAGGCCCGAATATCGCCGTGGTGACGGCTTGTACGACAGGCACACATAGCATTGGCGAAGCCGCCCGTATGATTGAGTATGGCGATGCAGATGTCATGGTTGCAGGTGGCGCTGAAGCGGCGATTACAGAGCTGAGCGTAGGTGGCTTTGCCTCTGCGAGAGCCTTGTCTAGTCGCAATGATGATCCTGCAACGGCTAGCCGTCCCTGGGATAAAGACCGCGACGGTTTTGTCATTGGTGAAGGTGCAGGGGTATTGGTGCTCGAAGAGTATGAGCATGCCAAAGCACGTGGAGCCAAGATTTATGCTGAAGTAGCTGGTTACGGTTTAAGTGCCGATGCCTATCACATGACCGCGCCAAACATGGATGGCCCACGTCGCTCCATGGTTAACGCGCTCAAAAATGCGGGAGTGAGCCCTGACCAAGTGCAGTTTATGAACGCACATGGAACCTCAACGCCGCTGGGTGACACGAACGAAACCAACGCTATTAAAGCCACTTTTGGTGATCATGCTTATAAACTGGTTGTGAATTCAACTAAGTCTATGACTGGCCACTTGCTGGGCGGTGCTGGTGGTCTGGAGTCTGTGTTTACTGTGTTATCCGTGTATCACCAGGTATCTCCACCAACGATTAACTTGTTTAATCAGGATCCTGAATGTGATCTGGATTACTGCGCTAATACTGCGCGTGATTTGCAGATTGAATATGCCCTGAAGAACAACTTCGGTTTTGGTGGTACCAACGGTAGTCTGCTGTTCAAGCGCGTTTAAGCAATTGAATGACAAATAAAAAAGCCAGCATCTGCTGGCTTTTTTATTTGCGTTCGAGTGGCTTATTTCAATACAGCCAGCGCAGCAGCGTAGTTAGGCTCATCGGCGATTTCGCCTACTAGTTCGCTATGCAAGACTTTATTGTTTTCATCCAGTACGACAACCGCGCGAGCAGTTAAGCCAGCCAAGCTGCTATCGGTGATAAATACACCGTAGTCAGTGGCAAATTTAGCGGTGTCACGGAAGGTTGACAAGGTCACCACGTTTTCCAGGCCTTCTGCACCACAGAAGCGGCTTTGCGCGAACGGCAGGTCGGCAGAAATGCATAACACAACACTATTGCTGGCGCTACTGGCTTCCTTGTTAAATGTGCGTACAGAGGTGGCACATGTCGGTGTGTCAATGCTTGGGAAAATGTTCAGAATCTTGCGCTTGCCAGCATAGGCATCCAGACCAACCAGGTTCCGTTTGGCATCTGCCAGTTGAAATGCGGGAGCGGTATCACCCGTTGCCAAAAACTTGCCGCCAACGGCGACGGGATTACCTTTAAGCGTTACGCTTGCCATAGTGTTCTCCAAAACAATCAATGATGGGTGGTTAATGTTCTACTTTAACTTGTCGGGCAGTGGCAATCAACCACATAAAAAGTAAGGGAATCATCCCTGCAGCGCTTCAATAGCTGCTTCGTAGTCAGGCTCATTGGTGAGTTCTTTGACTAACTCAACATGCAGCACACGGTCATTTTCATCGGCAACCATGAGGACGCGTGCAGGCAAGCCTGCCAGTTTGCTGGTCATCATCAGCACGCCATAATTTTTAAGCATGTCCCGCCCGCGCATGGTAGACAAGTGTATCCCATTGGTCAGGTTTTCCGTGGCGTAGAAGCGCGCCATTGTAAACGGCAAATCTGCAGAGATATGCAGAAGAGCCGTGTTAGGCAAGCTGGCGGCCAATTTATCCAGAATGCGGACACTATTCGCGCTGGTGGCAGTATCTATGCCTGGGAAAAAGTGCAATATTTTGCGTTGCCCGCTAAATGCCTCAATCGAAACGTCTTCCAGGGCCTGGTTTACAAGCTGGAAGTAGGGCAGTGCTTGTCCCAAACCGGGTAAATTGTCTTCCACCAGTATCGGGTCATCGAGTAAGGCAGTGGCGTTGGGCATAATTAAACAGTCAACTTACAAAAACGACTGACATCATAGAGCATAACCTGGCCGGAATTAACTTTTTTATCACTTGTTAACCAGTAGGGCAGATGCGTATTGTGCCGGGTTTTGAGTGATGTCAACCACATTATTTGTAGCGGGTATGCGTACAAAAAAGGAGAGGGCGGGTAAAATAAAAGCCATGGAAGCGCTTCAAACTCCCACCCTACAACCTGCATTTATTCACCTGCGTTGCCACAGTGAGTATTCCATTGTGGATGGCACTGTACGTATTGACGATTACGTCAAGGCAGCCAAAAGTGACGCGATGCCTGCGATTGCCCTGACTGACCTTGCCAACCTGTTTGGTGCAGTCAAGTTTTACAAGGCTGCCCGCGGCAAAGGCTTAAAACCAGTGCTCGGATGCGATGTTTGGGTTGAGAATACGATACAGCGAGATCAGCCGCATCGTTTGTTATTGCTGGTGCAGAACCAGCAAGGCTATCGTAATCTGTGCGAGTTGCTCTCTAGGGCTTACTTAGAAAACCAGTACCGTGAACGGGCCGAAATCAAACCTGAATGGTTGCAGGAAAAAAATGCCGGTTTATTGATGCTGTCAGGGTTTGCGGCTGGCGATGTTGGTCAGGCGTTACAAGCTGGAAACCAGGCATTGGCTGTGCAGTATGCCGGTCAATGGACAAAGACTTTTGCTGGTCGATACTACCTTGAGGTGCAACGTGTACATGAGGCTGCCAGCGCCGAAGCTTACACGCAAGAGCAACTGATCCAGCAAACCGTGCTGCTGGCACAGCAACTGGATCTGCCGATTGTCGCCACACATCCCGTACAGTTCCAAACGGCTGATGATTTTATGGCACACGAGGCGCGTACCTGTATTGCCGAGGGCTACGTGCTCGCGGACAACCGGCGTCCACGCCGCTTTCTCGCATCACAATATGTCAAAACACAGGCCGAAATGCAGGCCTTGTTCGCCGACATGCCTCTTGCTTTACAAAACTCGGTAGAAATTGCCAAACGATGCAACCTGACACTGACATTGGGTAAAAACTACCTGCCAGATTTTCCAACACCCAATGGCGAAAGCCTGGATGCCTATCTGGTTGACCAATCTAAAGCCGGGCTGGAGCATCGGTTGGCGTATTTATATCCAGATGAGCAACAACGGGAAGCAAAGCGCGCTGAGTATGAAGAACGCTTGCAGTTTGAGTGCAATATCATCGTACAAATGGGTTTCCCCGGATATTTTCTGATCGTTGCCGACTTTATTAACTGGGCTAAAAACAACGGTGTGCCTGTTGGCCCTGGCCGGGGTTCCGGTGCTGGCTCCTTGGTGGCTTACAGTTTAGGAATTACCGACCTCGATCCGCTCAAATACAATCTACTGTTTGAGCGGTTCCTCAACCCTGAGCGGGTGTCCATGCCCGACTTCGATATTGACTTTTGTATGGAAGGACGAGATCGCGTCATCGATTACGTCAAGCGCAAGTATGGCTTGGCATCGGTGTCACAGATCGCCACTTTCGGTACCATGGCGGCCAAAGCGGTGATCCGCGATGTAGGTCGCGTGCTTGATTTGCCGTTCAACTTTGTGGATGGCATTGCCAAGTTAATCCCGATGGAGCTGGGCATTACGCTCGAGTCAGCCCTTGAGAAAGAGCCGCAACTGCAAGAGCGCCGCGAAAAAGAGGAGGAAGTGGCAGAGCTACTCTCTCTCGCACTGCGCCTGGAAGGCCTGGTGCGTAACATTGGTATGCACGCCGGTGGGGTGTTGATTGCGCCGGGTAAGATCTCTGATTTCTCGCCGGTATATTGCCAGCCAAATGGCGAAAGCCTGGTCAGTCAGTATGACAAAGATGACGTGGAAGCAGTGGGTTTGGTCAAATTTGACTTCCTGGGCCTGCGTACGCTGACCATCCTCAATATGGCGCTGGAAAATGCCAATGCACAGCGTGAGCAAGACGAGTTGCCACCCCTGAGTTTTGAGACGATTCCGCTGGATGACAAGCGCAGTTACCATTTGTTGAAAACCGCCAATACCACGGCCGTATTCCAGCTGGAATCTCGTGGGATGAAGGACATGCTTAAGCAAGCCAAGCCGGACTTGTTTGAGGACATTATTGCGCTGGTCGCTTTATACCGCCCTGGTCCAATGGACCTGATCCCAGACTTCTGCCGCCGTAAGCATGGCACGCAACGTGTGGAGTATCCACATGCCTCGACTGAGTCTATCCTGAAAGAAACCTATGGCATTGCGGTATATCAGGAGCAGGTGATGCAGATTGCCCAGGTGGTGGCTGGTTACAGCCTCGGGGGTGCCGACTTGCTGCGTCGCGCCATGGGTAAGAAAAAGCCTGAGGAAATGGTCAAGCAGCGCGAAATTTTCAACGAAGGCGCGCTTAAAAATGGTTTGACCTTGCAGCAGTCGAATGACCTGTTTGACTTGCTGGAAAAATTTGCCGGCTATGGTTTCAACAAGTCACATGCGGCGGCGTATGCTTTGGTGGCATATCATACTGCGTACCTTAAAGCGCATTATCCTGCGGCCTTCCTGGCGGCCACCATGTCGGCCGATATGAATAACACGGATAACGTGCATACCTTTTTTGATGATTGTGGCGCAAACCATGTCGAAGTGCTGCCGCCGGATATTAACGCCAGCATTTACCAATTTAAGCCATTGAATGCGCAACAGGTGTTGTATGGTTTGGGGGCGATTAAAGGCACGGGCTTGGCTGCGATTGAGCTGATTCTGGCTTCACGCCAGGCGCAGGGACCATTCAAGGATATTTTTGATTTCTGCCAGCGACTGGATTTGCGTAAGGTCAACCGCCGGGTGATTGAATCGCTGATTCGTGCCGGTGCCTTTGATAAGCTGGAGCAAAACCGTGCCGCCTTGCTGGCTGGATTGGATACGGCGATTAGTGTGGCCGAGCAGGGTGCAGCGCATGCTGGTCAGGATTGCCTGTTTGGTGGTGTGATAGAAACCCGTCATGAGTTGCCAGCGATTGCTGCCTGGAGTCCCGAGCAGGCACTGCAAGAAGAAAAAACGGCTTTAGGTTTTTATTTAAGCGGCCATCCTTACCTGAGTTACAAAGCACAGTTGGGGCCATTTATTAAAGGCAACCTCAGTGAACTTGCACCACAAGACCAGCCCAAACTGTTGGCTGGAGTGGTGATGGGTGTACGTGTACGTATGACCCAGCGCGGCAAAATGGCGATTGTGACGCTGGATGATGCCGTTGGGCGTGTGGATGTCGTGATTGGCGCAGAATTGCTGATGCAGCATGCGCCATGGATTAAGGATGACCAGTTGCTGGTGGTGGAAGGGCGCATCAGTCATGATGAGTTTTCCGGTGGAATCCGCGTCAGTGCCAGAAAGCTTTACGACTTGGCTGCCGTACGTAACCGATTTGCTCAAATGCTCACGCTTAGTTGCAATGGTTCATCAGACGTGCAGCGCCTGATGAATGTACTGACACCCTATCGCTACGCCGGTGAAGAGCAAAAGCGCTGTCCGGTGAAAGTCGATTATCATAACCAGTCCGCCCAGGTCAGCCTCATGCTGGGCGATGACTGGCAAGTCGTATTGCATGATGACCTGCTACATAATTTACAGGGCTGGT
>DATMSK010000190.1:0-6631 GCA_035565395.1 Methylophilus sp.
ACCTGGCTTAAAATGCTCGGTTACGCTTGAACATCCAGATGAAGGCAAACGTTTTATGAAAGCATTAGTAGCGATCAAACGGGTCGTTGATTATAACATCCAAGTCCGCGTCAAGGCAGACGGTTCGGATGTGGATATTGAAGGGGTCAAAATGGGCGTGAACCCATTTGACGAAAACGCGATTGAAGAAGCCATCCGCCTCAAGGAAAAAGGCATCGTCACAGAAATTGTCGCCGTGACCATTGGCAGTGCTGCCAACCAGGATATTCTGCGCCATGCACTGGCGATGGGCGCTGACCGCGCCATGCTGGTCGAGACACAGGAAACCTTGCATTCACTCAGCGTTGCCAAAGTGCTAAAAGCCGTGGTTGAGCGCGAACAGCCCAAGCTAATCTTGCTGGGCAAGCAAGCCATTGATGATGATGCAGGCCAAACTGGCCAGATGTTGGCAGCATTGTTGCAATTGCCACAAGCCACCTATGCTTCACAAATCACGATTGAAGGTGACCAGGCGACTGTGGTGCGTGAAATTGATGGCGGCACACAAACACTGGCCGTCAGCCTGCCAGCCGTGATTACTGCTGACTTACGCCTGAACGAGCCACGCTATGTCAAACTGCCTAACCTCATGATGGCGAGAAAGAAACCCCTGGAAAATGTGGCATTAGATACACTAAATGTTTCCCTCACGCACAATATACAACAGCTCAACGTCGCTACACCGCCTACACGCCCTGCCGGCATCATGGTGAAAGATGTCAATGAGTTATTGAGTAAACTGCGTACGCACGAAGGGATCATCGCATGAGAACACTGATTATTGCCGAACACGACGGCCAGCATTTGAATGACCAGGTCGCGCGCGCGGTCACTGCCGCACAACAATGGCAGCAACCGGTAGATATTCTGATTGCTGCCGCTCAACCCGATACATTAGCGGCACAAGCTGCAGCCATCCAAGGGGTGAGCAGTGTATTGGTTGCCAGCGATGCGGCTTTGCAACATCCCACTGCAGAGCACCTGGCAGAGATCATTGTGCCTTTGGCGACCAACTACACAGTCGTACTGGCTGCACATAGTGCATTCAGCAAAAATGTACTGCCACGTGTGGCTGCATTACTGGATGTCAATATGATTTCCGATGTATTGCAGATCGTCAGTACCAACACTTATGTGCGTGGCATCTACGCGGGCAATGTACTGGCAACCGTGCAAAGCAGTGACAGCAAACAAGTACTCACTGTACGTGGCAGCAAGTTTGCCGCCGCCGCAAGCGGCGCGACTGCAGAAGTGAAACCAGTTGCAGCCCCGGCTGCGCCAGCCGGCAGCCGTTGGGTTGCGGAGGCCTTTAACAAATCCGAGCGTCCACCATTGGCTGCTGCCAAAGTCGTGGTCTCTGGTGGCCGAGCACTAGGCAGCTCCGAAGCCTTTGCCGAAGTATTGGCGCCATTGGCCGATAAACTGCATGCCGCGATTGGTGCCAGCCGCGCCGCCGTGGATGCCGGTTATGCGCCGAATGACTTGCAAGTCGGCCAGACCGGTGTTGTCGTTGCGCCTGAACTGTATATTGCCGTGGGTATTTCCGGCGCAATCCAGCATGCCTATGGCATGAAAGATAGCAAAGTCGTGGTGGCGATCAACCAGGATCCAGAAGCACAGATCTTCAAGATCGCAGATTATGGGCTGGTTGCCGACCTGTTCGAGGCCGTGCCGCAACTGACAGCTGCGTTATAATGCATCCTTTAAATTAAACCCTTCAGAAACCTACTTCATCTCATGAGTAAAAAATATTCTACCGAAACGGTGTTGAGCGTTCATCACTGGAATGACACACTGTTCAGCTTCAAAACCACACGTGACCCGGGCTTGCGCTTTGAAAACGGCCAGTTTGTCATGATCGGCCTCGAAGTGGATGGCCTGCCGCTGACCCGTGCTTACAGTATTGCCAGCCCTAACTATGAAGAGCACCTGGAGTTTTTCAGCATTAAAGTGCCTAATGGCCCGCTGACCTCCCGCCTGCAACACTTGAAAGTGGGTGACCCGCTACTGGTCAGCCGCAAGCCTACCGGCACGCTGATCACCTCTGACCTGAAGCCAGGCAAAAACCTGTACTTCTTCTCTACCGGTACTGGCCTGGCACCGTTCATGAGCCTGATCCAGGACATCGAAGTGTATGACCGTTTTGAGAAAGTCATCCTGATTCACGGCGTGCGCTACGTGAATGAACTGGCCTACGAAGATTTCATCACTAAAGAATTGCCGAATAACGAATTTTTTGGCGAAGAGGTGCGTAACAAACTGATTTACTACCCAACCGTCACCCGCGAACCATTCAAGAACATGGGCCGCCTGACTGACCTGGTAGAAAATGGCAAACTGTTTACAGATATCGGCCTGCCGCCATTGAATCCGGAAACGGATCGCGCCATGATTTGTGGTAGCCCAGCCATGCTGGTCGATACCGCGGCCATGTTGGACAAACGTGGTTTCAAAGTCTCTCCCCGCATTGGCGAGTTGGGCGACTACGTGATTGAAAAAGCCTTCGTCGAGAAATAACAGACCATGCAAGACGGCTGTCATGGAGAGATGATCGCATGACAGCCACTCCTGCAGTTGTATTGGAATCGGCAAACCTATCTGATTTGTCTGCCTTAACCGCCCTGCTAGCCTTGCTATTCGAGCAAGAGCACGAATTCAAACCAGACCTCCAAGCCCAGCAAAAAGGCCTATCCCTGATTCTGCAACACCCGGACAGTGGCCGACTCTTAGTGGCCAGACACCAAGGTGAAGTGATCGCCATGGTGAGCCTGCTGTTTACCATTTCCACCGCATTGGGTGGCCGTGTCGCTTTACTCGAGGACATGGTGGTTCATCCAAATTTTCGCGGTAACGGCATAGGCTCGCAATTACTGCGCTTTGCCATTGATGATGCGCGCAGGCAACAAGTACTACGCATCACATTGCTGACAGATGACGACAATCATGCCGCCCAGTGTTTATATGAGCACCATGGCTTCCAGCCCTCCAGCATGCAAGCCTGGCGATTAGTCCTCAAGGCCTGATGGCGCAAGATTATCTTGGCGCCTTGCATCCTTCATTCCCATCGCCACCAATATCGCCAGTACAAACACCACAGACAGCAATAAGAAGCCTTGTGCATAGGCCTGAAACACGCCTGGCGCCACTGAGCCCCATACCTGCTCCCGCCACTCCATAAACACCGCCATCATGGTCACCCCGACAACCCCGCCCAACTGCCGGGCATAGCTGACCACTACAGATGACTGCCCCAGATGCTGGGGTTCCATTTCATGCAAAGTGGCGAGATTTAGCGCAGGCAAGATAAGCCCCAACCCAATACGGCCAACCACGGTCGCAGCAACGATCTCCCAGTATTGCACCCGCATCGCCACAAACACAAAGACTAAAAACGAGGCACCGAATATGGCCAAGCCAGCCAAGGTAATACGTCGTGGTGAAAATCTGTCTGCCATCCGGCCCGCCAACGGAATGGTCAACACCAGCGCAATCCCTGAGGGCAACAGCAACAAACCAGCATCTGTCGCACTGAAGGCCATCGCATTCTGCAAGAAAACCGGGATCAGGTAAGTAGAAGCAAATAGCCCGAAACCATAAGCAAAAGCGACAAACGTGCCACGGCTAAAGGTGGGCCTGGAAAACAGGTGCAATTGAATAATCGCATGTGGCAACCGATGTGCATGCCAGATATAACAGATAAGAGAAACAACCGTTAACATGCCATAGCCCCAGGTCCAGATGGCGACCACACCACTATGATGCAAGCTGGAGACAAATTCGATCAAACCTATTGTTGCGGCAGACAACCAGCCTAATCCTGGCCAGTCAAACAATGGCACCTCTTTTTGACGCGGTGCCGGTAACCAGACTTGAGCACTGACCAATGCCAACAATGCAAACGGCACACCGAGTAAAAAAATGGCATGCCAGCCAAACTGGTCAAGTAACCAGCCACTGATGGAAGGTGCAATGGCCGGTGTAAACGCAATGCCGACAATCAGGATGCCGGAGGCACGCCCCTGGATATGCGGCGGAAACAACCGCATCAACGCCATAATCCCCAGTGGTTGCAACACCCCCGCGGCCAAGCCCTGTATCAATCTGGCAATCACCACCTGTACAAAAGTCTGCGCATAAAATCCGGCCACACTGGCAGCAATCAACAACCAAAGCGCTGTCATAAATACGCGACGCAAACCATAGCGCTCCAGCCACCAGGCAGCGGGCAACATGCCGATGGTCATCGCAGCCAGGAAAGCCGTCATGGCCCATTGCACGTGATCCTGCCCCAGATGAAAAGTATGTGTCAACGCGGGGACCGCTACATTAAAACTGGAGGTGCAGAGTACGCCGGCAATGGTACCCAAGCCGACGATCAGCAGCACCATCCATTTATAACGTTCGCCATAGCGCTGGGTCAATATTTCAAAAGTAAGGGCTTGTGTTGGCAGGGACATTTTTCTTCACGGCTTGAGGCAAGATGACAGCGACCATAGCATGCATTTTTTGCATAGTCACCTGCTGAGACCCTGCAAAAAAAGCAGGGTTCGCGCACCCAGGAAAAGTTCACCTGGCTGACAGTCCCATAGAATTCAAGTTAAGCCCATGTTTTTATTGAAAATATTATTACCTTGATTCATTCAGTCTGCTTGGCATTGATATTGCAAAAACTAAAGTATTTAAAACGAGGAGCGAATGTGAAACGTTGGATGTTATATACCTGCCTAGCTTTGCTGACCCAAGGCGCATTGGCAGATGAAGCGCTGGATAGCGATCTTGCCAGCTTGCAACATGCCTGGGCAAAAGCCACTTACCAAACACCTAAGGACCAGCAAGAACCTGCGTTTAAAGCACTGACCGAACAGGCACATCAACTATCCGCCAAAAACCCGGAGGCCAGTGAGGCCATGATTTGGGAAGCCATTACATTAAGTGGTTACGCAAAAAGCATGGGGCCCTTACATCCGGTGAATGCGCTAAAAGCCGCCGAGCAAGCGCGCGATTTGTTACTGGCCAGCATCAAAACAAATCCACAGGCACTCAATGGTTCAGCTTATACAACACTGGGATCGTTGTATTTCCGCGTCCCTGGATGGCCAATCGGTTTTGGCGACAAGAAAAAAGGCCGCGAATACCTGGAAAAAGCACTGCAATTCAATCCAACAGGGATAGACAGCAACTATTTCTACGCAGACTACCTACGCGCCCAAGGCGAATACAGCCAGGCAGTCACGTATTACCAGAAAGCGTTACAGGCACCTGCCCGCCCTGGCCGTGAAGATGCAGATGCCGGACGCAAACAGGAAGTGGAAGAAGGCCTGCGCCTGGCACAAAGCAAATTGAAATAATCCTAATCACCTTTACTTGGAGTCGCCATGTTACTTAAACCTTTAGCTATCCGGCTCGCAAGCAGCCTGTTGTTATCTCTGCCATTACTCGCCAGTGCGGAAGGATTTTATGGCGGGCTCAACCTCGGTGTTGGCATGCCAAACCTAAAAACACCCAACGGCGTAGACAAAGATACGCAAGCTGTCGCTGGCGTGGTCGCTGGTTACAAGTTTAACCCTTACTTTGCGGTAGAAGGCCAATATACCGGCATTGGTAAAGTGACTGACAATGTCAGCGGTAGCGCCAAAGCCGATGCACTCAGCCTGACGGCAGTCGGCATTTTGCCACTCAATGATGCTTTTGATCTCTACGGAAAATTTGGTGTCGCAGCGACCAAAAGCAAAGTATCTTCTGGCTTAAATGCTTATAACGATGCCACGCACACGGGTGCAACCTACGGCTTGGGAGCGGAATACCATTTTGACAAAGCGATTTCCATGCGCGTCGGTTGGGATCACTATAAAGCCGAAGTGGATGTGAATGGTGGTGGCAGCAAATCTTTTGATTCCAATGTCACAACAGTCGGCGTGGTCTACCACTTCTAGGCATCAGGTATATCCCTCTCTCAATACCTGATGCTCGCCTGCCAGGGCCGATCACCCTGGCAGGCTACTTCCCTAAAAAGCGCTTTTAATAACGCCACCGTCCACGCGCAATGCCGCGCCGTTCGTAGCAGAGGATAAAGGGCTGGCAATATAAGTCACAAGACTGGCAACTTCTTCAGTAGTCGCAAACCGCTTGATCAATGACGTCGGCCGCACATGCTCGAAAAATTCTTTTTCAAAACGCTCCGCGGACTTTTGCTCTGCTTGCGCCATGGCCTCTACAAAATCCCCTACACCTCTTGAGCGCGTCGGACCCGGCAATATACTATTGACCGTAATTTGCGTGCCCGCCAAGGACTCCGCCAAGCCGCGTGCCACGGCAATCTGCGCCGACTTCGTCATGCCGTAGTGGATCATTTCTGGTGGAATCTGCACACCACTCTCGCTAGAAATGAACAGGATACGGCCCCAATCCTGCTGTTTCATATAAGGGAGATACAGTCTGGCTAGGCGCACGCCGCTCAACACATTGACATCAAAAAAACGTATCCAGTCAGCATCGGGAATCTCTTCAAACGCCTTTGGCTCGAAGATACCCAGGTTATTAACCAAGACATCCACCTCGGGATGCTTCTCAGCCAAGGCCTGTGCTACAGCCG
>DATMSK010000191.1:0-6554 GCA_035565395.1 Methylophilus sp.
CTTCCATTTTAGGATATTGCTCCACCAATGCATGCTCTGTTAAATCTGCCTCAAGGCGTTTTAACAATGCCAAACCAAATTCCTGGTGCGTAATTTCGCGACCACGGAAGCGCAAAGTAATCTTTGCTTTATCACCATCACCCAAAAAGCGGATGATATTGCGCAATTTAATATTGTAATCGCCGTCATCGGTGCCAGGTCTGAATTTGACCTCTTTAATCTGCACCTGTTTTTGTTTCAGTTTTTGCTCATGCAGACGCTTGCTCTCGGCGTATTTGAATTTGCCATAATCCATCAAACGGCACACAGGGGGTGCAGCATTTGGCGCAATTTCAACAATATCAATATCAGCTTCTTCCGCTTTGGCAAAGGCCTCTCTCAGAGCCATCACACCTAACGGTTCGCCATCTACACCAATCAAACGCACTTGTGGCGCAGTAATGTCGCCATTGATGCGTGTATCTTTATCTTGAGCTATAACAATCCCCTAACAATAAACAAAGCCGCACGAATACCCGAAATTAGACCCGGTTTTGGATGTCTTGCTGTATGTGCGCGACAAACGCATCTACCGACATCACACCCAGATCTTCACCTTTTCTGGTACGTACGGCCACATGACCATTTTGCATTTCTTTGTCGCCCACCACGATCAGGTATGGCAACTTTTGCAAACTATGTTCGCGTATTTTATAGGTAATCTTCTCATTTCTCAAGTCAAAATCGCATCGAATGCCATTTTTCTTCAATTTTTCAACCACTTGGCGTACGTAATCCGCCTGGTTATCAGAAATATTGAGCACCATCACCTGTACTGGCGACAACCAGACCGGCATCGTCCCCGCAAAGTTTTCAATCAAAATACCCAGGAAACGCTCCATAGAACCGACAATCGCGCGATGCAACATGATCGGGCGCTGACGAGTATTGTCTTCAGCGACATACTCCGCACCCAGGCGCTCAGGCAGGTTAGGATCAAGCTGAATCGTACCGCATTGCCACATACGGCCCAGAGAGTCTTTAAGGGTAAACTCAATTTTCGGACCGTAAAAAGCACCCTCACCTGGCTGATACTCAAACTCAAGGCCATTGGCTTTAATGGCGTTGGCCAAAGCGGTTTCTGCCATATCCCAGGCTTCTTCCGTGCCCACGCGTTTTTCTGGGCGGGTAGACAACTTGACAATCACATCGTCAAAACCAAAGTCCTTGTAGACTTCGTAGAGCATCTTAATAAAGTCTGCCACCTCGGCTTCAACTTGCGATTCCATACAGAAAATATGGGCATCATCCTGGGTAAAACCGCGCACCCGCATCAAGCCATGCAGCGAACCTGAAGGCTCATTACGGTGGCAGGATCCAAACTCCGCCAAGCGCAACGGCAAATCACGGTAACTGTGCAAACTGCTATTAAAAATCTGGATATGGCCAGGACAGTTCATCGGCTTCACAGCATAGTCGCGGTTTTCCGATTGAGTCACAAACATGTTGTCGCGGTAATTTTGCCAGTGGCCGGATTTTTCCCACAGGGTTTTATCCAGCACTGTCGGCGTACGCACTTCCTGGTAATCGTACTCCTTGAACTTGGCACGCATGTACTGCTCAACTTCTTGCCAGATCACCCAACCGCGTGGATGCCAGAACACCATACCAGGCGCATCTTCCTGCATGTGGTAAAAATCAAGCTGCTTACCCAGCTTGCGGTGGTCACGCTTTTCAGCCTCTTCTAGCATGTGCAGGTAAGCTTCCAACTCATCCTTGTTGCGCCAGGCGGTGCCGTATACGCGCTGCAGCATTTCATTATTGCTGTCACCGCGCCAGTAGGCACCGGCCAGTTTCATTAACTTAAAGGCCTTGAGTTTGCCGGTGTTTGGCACATGCGGACCACGGCACAAGTCAGTGAAGTTGCCTTCAGAGTACAAAGATACATCTTCATTGCTTGGAATGCTGGCAATGATCTCGGCTTTGTAATGCTCGTTAATGCTTTTGAAGTAAGCCACTGCTTCATCTCGCGGCAGCACCTTACGCTCGACTTTTTCGTCTTTTTTCGCCAGCTCAGCCATTTTCTTTTCAATCGCAGCCAGGTCGTCCGGCGTAAACGGGCGCTTGTAGCTGAAGTCATAGTAAAAGCCATTATCAATCACCGGACCGATGGTCACCTGCGCATCAGGGAACAGCTCTTTCACCGCGTAAGCCAGCAAGTGCGCGGTGGAGTGACGAATCACTTCCAGGCCTTCATCGTTCTTATCGGTAATGATGGCGAGGTCCACATCCTGTTCAATCAAATGACTGGTATCGACGAGTTTAGCTTCCTGACCTGTGTACGTGACCTTACCCGCCAGCGCAGCTTTCGCCAGGCCAGCGCCAATATTCATCGCAACATCGGCCACGGTCACCGGCTGTTCAAAACTTCTGGATGACCCATCAGGCAAGCGGATTACAGGCATGACTCCCTCTCTTTAAACATTAAACAACCAAACAAAACAAGCACATGGCACCTGTTTTTGGTCAAACCTCGATTATCTCACAGCGCACGAAAATTTCGCAATCACAAGACAAAACTCATGCATGACTTCAAACTAGCCTTAACGCCGATCAGCAGGGGGCTAAAAAAACAAAAACCACCAGAATATCCTGGTGGTTTTTTTATTTGGTAGTCGCGAATGGACTCGAACCATCGACCCCCACCATGTCAAGGTGGTGCTCTAACCAGCTGAGCTACGCGACTAAATGTATTTGCACAATGTACTGCAAATCAATAAGGTTGCGCATTCTATCCGAAAGACATCGGTTCGGCAATGGTATCCGCTTATAATATACCGATGCGCAACATCGCCTCCTCACCAATCCCTGATAGCCTGCTTGACACCATTATTGATACCTTGGCGACGCAGGAGTATTGCGTGATTGATCAATTTTTATCCAATACCCTCGTAAGCGACTTGCGCGCAATCGCACTCGAACGGCAACAGTTAGGCCAAATGCACCAGGCGGGTACCAGCCAATCAGCCATCACCAACCTCAACTTGCGCGGAGACCAGATAGCCTGGCTGGAAGCCGATGACCCACACCCCGCAATCCAGCATTACTTAGCGCTTCTGGATACAATACAGCAAGCCATCAACCGCCACTTAATGATGGGGCTTGAGAGCTTTGAAACGCATTTTGCTATTTACCCGGAAAACTCTGCTGGCTATGCCACCCATATCGACCAGTTCCGACCGCATAGACACCAGCTTGCCAAGGGAGCACGCACACTCACCTCGATCATTTATTTAAACGATGCCTGGCCAGAAAGCGCGGGCGGGCAACTTCGTCTCTATCTGGATGAACACACCGAGAAGCCCGCTGCAGATGCCAGACATCTGGACATCGCCCCACTCGGAGGCAAACTGGTATTGTTTTTGGCCGCCAGATTCTGGCATGAGGTATTGCCCGCCAGCCTGCCACGCATCAGCGTCACCGGCTGGTTTAAAAACCGTTAGCTATTGCGCTGACTGAACTTGTGCAGTCAGCCGGGTATATATCTCAGCGCCTGCGTAACCATCTTGCGGCAAACCTTTGCTCGCCTGGTAACGCCGGATGGCCGCTTGCGTCCTGGCCCCTGGAAAACCATCCGGTGTTCCGCAATCAAATCCCTTGGCATTGAGCGACTCCTGCAAACTCCATATTTGCTGGTAGCTCAGCGCTGGCGGCTCGGGTGGCATCATCAGAGTATAGGTATCCTGACGCAGCTGCTGGCTAAGCAAACCGACTGCCAGCGCATAGTTCACTGAGCGGTTCCATTGCATAATCACATCAAAATTCGGGAATACCATGTAAGCAGGGCCATCATAGCCCTGTGGCAACAGAATTGCTGCTTGAGGCAAATTCAGTGCACTGTCCGGCACCCCAGCCACGCCTGCTTTTACCCACTCACTCACAGGTTTATTCAACTGCCATTGTGCCTGACTGTAATCAAACCCAGCAGGCAATGCCACTTGAAGACTAACCGGCTTGCCAGGTTGCCAGCCTGCTTGCGCCAGGTAATTGGCTGCCGAGCTAAAAATATCCGGGTAAGAGCCCCAAATATCAATCTTGCCATCAGCATCGGCATCGACACCATATTTGAGAAGAGTAGTCGGCATGAATTGCATGTGACCCGTCGCGCCTGCCCATGAGCCGACCACCGGACTATCGTAGCGTTGCTCCCGCTCCACTACGCGCATCAGGTTAAACAACTCACGTTTAAAAAACTCGGCACGCCGACCTTCATAAGAGAGCGTAGCCAAAGCCGAAGCCAGTGGGATATCTCCCATAAATCCGCCAAAGTTGGTTTCCAGCCCCCAAAAAGCCACCAACACTTCCCTGGGCACCTGGTATAACTCTTCGACCACATAGAGCACCCCTTGATAATCCTGCATCGCTTGCTTGCCTTTGCTGACGACCCGGGGATTGATACGACGATTCACATAGGCAGAAAAGCTGGTCACGAACTCAGGCTGCTTGCGATCCAACTCGATCACGCGGGGCAGGTAAGTGACCTGATTCAGTGTGGCATCTACCGCAGCCGGCGCAATCTGCAAGGCCAATGCCTCCTGGCGCACCGTCACAAGCCAGGACTGGAATTGCTCTTCATCATCGGCGTAACTCACGTGCGTGACAACGGCCAAGCCAACCAAGAATGCATTCCGGACAGTTGCCCACCACTGAGCTGTCTTTTTCTTACTCGTCATAACCCTACTTTAAGTTAGATAAAATGGATGCATAGCCCGCCCGATAGTCGGCAAATTGCAGCTTGAATCCACTTTGTTGTAAAAACCGGTTACGGATACGTTTACCGGACTGCGGCAATAATGGCGGCGCTTCTGGTCCAGGCACTTGCTTCTGTGTGGCTATCCATTGCAAGACTTCATGTTGTGCAGCAGGCACCCCGTCGGAGAGGATGCAATGCGCGGGCAACGCCTGTCCCTTAGCAACTTGCTGGTACAAATATACGACTGCCGCCGCCACATCCAATTCATGTATGCGATTGGTCCAGTGTGTTTGTGTTGGCCAACGCTCCCTGTTTTGCAGCAAGCGCAACAGGTATAAGCGAGTTGCCCCATAAATACCTGACACTCTTAATGCGGTATGCCCACACGTCAAACCTTCCAGCAACTGCTCCGCAGCCAGCATGATGTGCCCGCTATCATCTACTGGTTTTGCAACGGTTTCCTCATCAATCCACTCACCTTGATGCTCACCATAAATCCCGGTGCTGGAAACAAAGAATACGTGATTCAGGGTATCCTGTTGAGCACTTGCCAAGACATGACGCAAACCGTCCACATAGGTTTCCTGGTAACTCTGGCCGTCGACGGGAGCCAGGCAGCACAAAAGAATATCGGCTTGCACATTCGCCAGGGCAGACAATCCCTCCCCAGTCATCACATTGGCATATAGCACTTGCGCCCCTTCCGGCACAGGCTGATGTGAACGCCGGACGATCGTCAACGCATGGCCTTGCGCCAGCGTCGCTTCAGCAATCAGACGGCCCAATCCACCACATCCAATTTGCAATACCCGCATACCCATCGATTACGAATCTACACCTGAGATGGGATGCTTACGTAGATAGCGCTCGGCCAGCAACATCGCCGACATGGTTTTGCTATCAGTGATTTCTCCCGCCTCAATCGCTTGCATCACTTGCTCAAACGGCCAGACAAAGACATCCATGGCTTCATCAATATCTCTGGCATACGCCCCTAATGACAAGCCAGTCGCGAGATAGATATGAATGACTTCATTGGAGTAGCCGATACAGGGGTGTTGTACGCCTAATTTGACCCATTCCTGCGCCGTGTAACCCGTCTCTTCAAGTAATTCCCGTTGGCCGGTGGTCAAAACCGGTTCATCCGGGTCAATTTTACCCGCCGGCAACTCAATAAACACCTGCTTCAGTGGATAACGAAACTGACGTTCCAATACCACTCCACCTTCCTGCGTTAATGCAATCACAACCACTGCACCCGGATGGATCACATATTCGCGGCCACTGATGACGCCGTTAGGCAAACGGGCTTCGTCGTAACGCACGGTCAGCATTTTGCCCTTTGCCAAAATCTCGCTTGATACGGTCGTTTCGATTAAATGCTGATCCTGATTGACTGTTTTACTTTCTGACATACTGCTATTTCACCACACCTAAACTGAATTTTTGAACGTGTTGCAATCATTGACCCGCCCTGACTGCAGTCCTTGCTTAAACCAACGCACACGTTGCGCCGAGCTGCCATGGGTAAAGCTATCAGGGACTACATAGCCTTGTGCCTGCTTTTGCAACGCATCGTCGCCAATGGCCGTTGCAGCGCGCAAGGCTTCTTCAATATCGCCCTCTTCCAGAATGCGGAATTGCTGATCGGCATGATGCGCCCAGACCCCAGCATAACAATCCGCCTGTAATTCCAACCTGACCGAGTAACCATTCGACTCAGCTTCCGAACGTGCCTGCTGTCTGGCTTGCTGTACCTTAGCCGAGGTGCCCAGCAAATTCTGTACATGATGGCCGACTTCATGCGCAATCACATACGCTT
>DATMSK010000192.1:0-3439 GCA_035565395.1 Methylophilus sp.
GTGCAAAAGACGGATCTTCAAAAGCTGAACTAGAATCTTCATGCAAATTTGCTTTGAAAGCGTTGACATTGGTTCTACGCAACTCCCACGCAAGGTCGTAGGTGATGGTATCTACCAAATGGGATTCTACTGGCGAATAATCTTTCATTGACAATTTAGGCATGCATCTTGGACTGATAAAAGATGGGCGAGCATGCCAATTGAACTTGGAGTTGCGATCTGCCTGAAAGCTAACATATAGTTAATCACGAAAATCTCAGTTTATCTTTCGACTAATCAGTATTCATGGAAAGTGCGCTAAGTGCTTGATGTGAAGAACTGCTGGCTTCCCAGCCACCTCCCAGGGCTTTGAATGCACTGACAGCCGAGCGAGCGGCCTCGGTTTGGGCTTGCGCTTTTGCATCGGATGTTCGGAATAAATTTTCATCCGCATGCAGAACTTCAATCAAGCTTACTGCCCCTTTCTGATACGCTAAAAAAGAGGAATTCCGTGCTTGTGAGAGTGAGTTCTCGCTCTGCAATAAAAGCGAAGTTTGTTCTTCACGTTTGATTAAAGAGGAGAGGGCATTCTCAACATCCTCTGTCGCACGAAGAGCAGTCTGACGGTATGCCGCCATTGCTTCAGCTTCTTGTCCTTTGGCAAGATCTATCTGTGCATTGATGCGTCCAAAATCAAACAGGCGCCAGCGAAGGCCAAGTAGACCTGTGGCTTGATTGGCCCCGCTGCTAAAGATATTGCCGCTTGAAATCGCAGTAGCCGTACCCAGTAAAGCCGTGATGGAAAACTTGGGGTAATACTCCGCAATTGCTGGGCCAATTCTCGCATTGCTGGCAGCCAAGCGGCGCTCGGCCATAATGAGATCAGGTCGGCGTCTCAGCAGATCGGATGGTGTACCCATGGAGGTGATCTGTGGGGAAGATGGAATATCCTGAACGGTAGCAAGCTCATTCCTGTAAGTCCCCGGTGGAACGCCAAGCATCACATCAAGAGCATTCATCGCCTCATCAAGACTTGCTTCTAGCACAGGGATGGTGGATTGGGTCTGGGCACGCGCACCCTTAGCCAAATCAAGCTCTCTGGTAGGAGCGAGCCCTCTGCCATGAAGTAAATCTACCAGCGTGACCAATTTTTGCTGGATGTCGAGTTGATGTTGTGCAATGGCAATGCGGTTCTGCAAGCTGCGTATCAGGATATACAAGTCGGCCGTGTTTGCCGCAACCGCCAGACGCGTGGCATTTCTACCCGCTTCTGAAGCCTGGTATTCGGCGATGGCAGCTTCCTGGTCACGGCGTAGCCCACCGAATAAATCCATCTCCCAAGAGGCGCTCATATTGGCTTCGTATTGCCGACCATTTCTGTCATAGCCTGGGGTCGCATTCAGGAGTTGTCCCAATGGCGTTTCGAGCGATTGATGATTTCTGGCTGCAGATGCACTCATCGTGCCTGACGGCAGCAAGGCGACGTTCGTCATGCTTAACCCGGACCGAGCCTGGCTAATACGGGCGGCTGCCTGCGCCAAGTCTAGATTCTGATTAAAAGCGATGGTAACGAAACGTGTTAGCAAGGGATCATTGAACCCTTCCCACCATCTATCAAGGTTCGCGTAAATTACAGCGGAGCGTTGTTCAGTTTGTGCGGAAGCCAGATAATGATCGGTTAGCGTGACATCCGGTTTTTTATAATCAGGGCCAACCGCACAACCAGTCAATACGCTGGTAAATGTTAAAACAACCAGAGGGTGACGAAGCAGCATAAGATTCTCACTTGTCTATATTTGTGACCATATTATCATTTGGTCACAAGTTGTCAAATAGTAGAAATATAGGTACCGTGTTTGTATGAACAAATCCACTTCTCCACTTACTCCTCCACGAGGTCCGGTTGATCATAATGTGCGTACGCAAATTATCGAAGCCGCAGATCAGCACTTCAGTCATTACGGCTACGAAAAAACAACCGTATCTGATCTGGCAAAATCCATCGGTTTTTCCAAGGCATACATCTATAAATTTTTTGATTCGAAACAAGCCATAGGTGAGGTTATCTGCACCAATTGCCTGGAGACCATCATTGCCAATGTGAAAGAGGATGTTGCCAAGGCCCCGACTCCTTCTGCAAAATTACGAAGCATTTTCAGTGGCTTGGTTAAAAATGGTATTGAACTCTTTTTCCAGGATCGCAAGCTGTATGAGATTGCTGCCTTTGCAGCGGGCGAACAGTGGCCACCCACGCTTGTGTATGAAGACGAGATAAAACAAATGCTTTTGAACATCATTCGGGAAGGTCGCGAGGCCGGGGAGTTTGAACGCAAAACACCGATTGATGAGACGGTAAATGCCATACACCTTGTAATGCGGCCATTCATAAACCCTTTGCTTCTTCAGCACAATCTACACTTGGTTGACGATGCTCCTTCGTTATTGTCGGCCTTGGTTCTCAGGAGCTTGTCACCATAAATGATTTGTGACTGTTGACTAATTTGGTCACTTAATCAACAATGAGTCCCCATCACTATATGGAGGGGATACTCATGGGACGTTCACAGCTTGCCTCACTTGCTGTTTTTGGTTTTTTGATACTGGCATTGTCAGGGTGCGCCGAAAAGCCCAGCCCGGATCCACGTACACAGCTCGCCCTTGTCAGGGTTGGAAGTGTCGAGGCAGCACCTTCCCCTTCTCGTGCCTTCACGGGAACGGTGTCCGCACGCGTGCAAAGTGATCTCGGTTTTCGTGTCTCCGGAAAGGTCCTGGCGCGATTGGTGGATACGGGTCAATTCGTCAAGGTTGGCCAACCGCTTATGCGCATAGATCCCAATGACTTCCAGTTGGAAACGCGTGCGCGCGTAGAAGCGGTTGCCGCTGCCAGAGCGTTGGCCGATCAGACTGCAGAAGATGAGCTTAGAAATCGCGACTTGGTAGCGGCAGGCGCCGTTTCTGCTTCCGCCTACGATAAAATCAAAGCCGCCGCCGACTCTGCCAAAGCGCAACTCAATGCGGCAGAAGCGCAAGCGGGCGTCGCCAGCAATGCATTCAGCTATGCCGTGTTGGTGGCGGATGCGGATGGTGTGGTGGTGGAGACATTGGCTGAGCCTGGTCAGGTCGTCGCAGCTGGTCAGCCTGTGATAAGAGTTGCCCGGGCCGGACAACGGGAGGATGTGGTGCACTTGCCTGAAACCCTGCGCCCAGCGCTTGGGTCTAGCGCTCAGGCCAGTCTGTATGGAAGAGATGCCACGGTATCCGCAAAACTGCGCCAGCTGTCAGGCGTAGCTGATGCTGTTTCCCGTACATTTGAAGCCAGATACGTGCTGGAGGGGGAACTGGCCGACGCCCCGCTTGGCGCCACGGTCACCATCCGTATTTCGGAGAACGGCGCCGCACATCAAAACAGATTTCAAGTTCCTGTAGGAGCCATTTTTGATGCCGGCAAAGGTCCAGGCGT
>DATMSK010000193.1:0-4336 GCA_035565395.1 Methylophilus sp.
CCATTCAGCATTTGAAATGTCTGCTGCAAGTTTCTAATGGAGATTTGCGTCAGAATATACAGCAGTTGCCATCAGATCACGCCAGACTGCTTCAACGTTTGTTAGCCGAAATCAAACAAAACAAGCCCATCCAGTAGTGCAGAATTCAGTCTTGAATTTTCCTGGCCCTGTCACAAATAATTCATCCCCTCTTTGCACAACTTAATCAAGATGCCGCCAAAACAGTCGATACTGCTCGCATGATCTATGCCGCTCCCCAGCTCGAAGTTGAAGCCATTCTGGCGCAAAAAAACCTGTTACCGCTGTTTCAACCGATTGTCGACATTAAACAGGCCCGCATTTTTGCACATGAGGCATTGATACGCGGCCCGGTTGAATCCAAACTGCATTCTCCAATTGCGCTCTTTAATGCGGCCAGTGTTTGCGGTTTGAATATAGAGATGGAGTATGCCTCGCGTGAAGTGATTTTTAATGAGTACAGCCGCACTGAGCGAGCACACCCCCTATTTGTGAACTTTAGCCCAGACTGCCTGCTACTGACTGACAGCCATTTGTCTTTTGGGTTAACCCAGCTCGCGCGCAGTGGACTGAAACCAGACGATATTGTGATTGAAATCACGGAGAGCTCGACTATCCGCGACTATGCCGAACTCCGTGACGCGATTGCCCGACTGAAAAAGATGGGGTTCAAAATTGCGCTGGATGATCTTGGCGAAGGGACCTCCAGTTTGCGCCTGTGGTCCGAACTATCGCCAGACTATGTCAAAATCGACAAGCATTTTATTGCCAATATCCACAACGACCCGATCAAGCTGGAGTTTGTACGAGGCATACAAAAAATCGCCGTTGAATCCAACACGCTCACCATCGCCGAAGGGATAGAAACCAAAGAAGAACTGGCGGTGATTAAAGACCTCAAAGTGGATTTTGCGCAAGGCTACCTGTTTGGTCGGCCATTTCCCAAGTTTCAGTATGCCTTGACTGAGGAGGTCGAGAACCTGCTCAATAAGAACATTATCCGCTTGTTTGCCGACCATCAACTTGCATCCTCAAAACAGGCCACAGTCATCAGTCTTGCCAGCTACCAGACGGCCGCTTTTCCGCAGATGACGAACGAAGAGGTGTATAACTGGTTCGACCGCGAAAATACGCTCAACTCGATTCCGGTCATTGACCATAAAAGCAAACCACTAGGCTTGATCAGCCGTTACGACACCATAGACCGCTTTGCCCGGCGTTACCAAAAGGAGTTACATGGCAAAAAGTCCTGTACAACGTTCATGGACGCCAACTGCCTGGTGGTACAAAAAGACATGTCGATTCTGGCAATGAGCGAGCTCATTTTGGCAGCAGACCCTAAATACTTACTCAATGGATTCATCATTGCCGACGGTGAACGCTATGTGGGCATGGGCAGCGGGCACGCACTACTGCGCGAAGTCACCAATATGCAGATTCATGCAGCACGCTATGCTAACCCGCTCACCCTGCTCCCTGGCAATGTCCCGATCAACGCCCACATTGATAAACTACTAGAGCGCCGCATTCCTTTTGTTGCCTGCTATTGCGATCTGGACCACTTCAAACCCTTTAATGATGCCTATGGTTACCGGCGTGGTGATGAGGTCATCCAGTTTGTCGGCCGTTTACTTAGCAGCCTGGTCAACCATGAGCAGGATTTTGTGGGACATATAGGCGGCGACGACTTTGTCTTGGTGTTTCAGAGCGAGCGCTGGGAAGTGACTTGCAAGGACATCCTGGATACCATCGTGAAAGTCATGCCTGATTTTTACGACCTCAAGGATATTCAGCAAGGGGGTATCCGCATAGAGGACCGCTTGGGAAACGAGCACTTTTTCCCGTTTGGCAGCCTATCCATAGGCGCAGTACAGGTACATGCCGAAGCTTTTGCCAGCCATCATGAAGTGGCTGGCGCGATGAGCAATGCCAAAAAGCAGGCCAAGAAAATCCTGGGCAACAGCCTCTTTATAGAACGCCGGCGATTGGCAACAACGGCCAACCGGGCGATGGATGAGTCTATTTCCTAGACTTGTGGTGCAGCCCTGAAGACATCCTTGTAGCTGATATACTGGAAGGCAAACATCAAGGCATTAATCACCAGCAAGGCTGCAAACACCAGTAGTGGCATCAGCAATTGTGCCAACATCGGGATCAAGGCACCCAAAATGCCAATCACCAAGCCAAGCCCTAACATCACGACCAACATGCCTGCCGTCATCACCAGCCATGAAACGCCCATGGGCACGGTGTATTGCAACATACCCGCAATGCTAGATTTAATCGCCTTGAGCAGCGGGTAGCCATTCAGCGCGATCAGCATGGGCGAAAACCAAGTGGCAATAAACAGTGGCAACAACAGCAACATGACCTTGACGATAAATGACAGCGTGTTTTCCAGAAACTGCGTCATTTGGGACTCGGTCATCCCCACTTTGGTTGGCGCATGTGAAACCAGCGAGGCAAGCTCACTGCTGAGCAAGTAGGTGGCTAACACCGCATAGATCAGGCAACTAGCGCCCAACAACACCAATGGTTTGAAGTGCTGCTGTAATTGCTGCCACACCGTACGCGGCGACATGCTACCTTGCAAATCCATCTGGCGATATAACATGACAACAAACGCCATACAGACCGGCCAGATCACGACAGAAATCAGGCCCAGGAAGCCGAGCAAGGGCAAGGACGGCAGCACCATGAAAATCACGATATAGGCCAGCGAACACAGCATCCACACATGCGGCTGCATTCGGAACAAGGCCAGGCTTTCTTTCACCCAGCGCATGCCGCGCTGGCTTCCGGTTTCTGTCATGTGTCTCCCTTTTTATCTCTTAATATTAAGTCAAAACTTTACGATTTAGCAGTATCCGCTCAAAATGCGCCGGATCTTTAGCATGGGTCAACTCGCCTGCAACCGGATAATAAAAATCATACAGGCGGGAGAGCCAGAAACGCAAGGCAGCCCGGCGCAACAATGCGGGCCAATGCGTTTTTTCGGCTTCGGTAAATGGGCGTTCAGACTGGTAGGCATTCATGAATGCGGCCAGTTTTTCGTCGACGAAGTTACCATTCGCATCGACACACCATTCGTTCGCAGCAATCGCCACATCATAGGCCAGCACATCGTGGCAGGCATAGTAAAAATCAATAAACCCACCGAGCGCATCGCCATCAAACAACACATTGTCGCGAAACAGGTCACCATGAATGACCCCATGAGGCAACCGCGACAGATCCAGGCCATGCTGAAACTCCAATTCCTCTTGCAACAGATGCTGCTGCACTGGTGCCAGCTTGGGCATCACTTGTTGGGCAGTCATCACCCGCCAGCCCTGCCCACGTTGGTTGTGGGACTGTTCATGAAAATCCAGTCCGGCCACATGCATGCGTGCCAAGGTCCAGGCGACGGCCTCAATCTGTTTTACGTTCGGCTGACTGACATCGCTCCCTTTCAGGCAACTCACCATCAGGGCGGGTTTTCCGTGGATGCGGTGCAAAGCGATGTGATTCTCATCCGTCACTGGTTTGGGGCAAGGAATGCCGTGCCGGGAAAGATGTGTCATTAAATGGACAAAATAAGGCAGTTCATCAAAATCATTTTTTTCAAACACAGTCAGCACATAGCGGGATTCGCTGGTTTCAACAAAATAATTGGTATTAGTAATCCCGGCGGCAATACCGCGCAGGGTTTGCAACTCGCCAACATTAAAAGGCGCCAGCCATTGGCGCACTTCTTCCAAACTGAGGGTGGTAAAGACAGACATATTGATTAGCTAGCCTGCCGGAAGGCAGGCCTTCAAGATTAGAATCGGAACAGGATCCATTTAGGAACGGATAGCGGGCGTGTCGGGCCATCATGGACCCAATCACCATTGCGGTCTTCGCGGTGTAGATAATAGGACTTGCCACTAGGTGGCGTCACCTTCACCATATACACTTCGCCATTCAGGCTATATTCCTCAATGTCATTTTCGCCATCTTTGCGTTTGTTCACTGTCGGCTGATCAATGGGTTGCCCTTCAATCACCTTTGGCGGTGACGGCACCTCTTCTAATAGCTCGGCATCGTTGGGGGCAGCTGCCCACGCTGGCATTGCGATCGCAGCAAAGCAGATACCGGCCAGTAACAATCGGGAAAAATTGCGCATGAAGGACTCCTTAGTCAGTGACGCCTATTCTAGCAAAAACCACCCTGCTGGCGGTAACTGCAAACAGAATAAACTTAAATAAAGCGGGGCAACTTTCACCCGGAATGAGTCAATTAGAGGTAGAGCTGCATTTTGCGTTCTGCCGGGGTCAGCTCAAAGCCAGTCGTTTCA
>DATMSK010000194.1:0-6023 GCA_035565395.1 Methylophilus sp.
GGCTGTATTTGCGGTGTTCTGGTTCAAGCTGAAACCGACGCGTTGGCAATGGTGGTCGATTGTGGGTTCAGCATTTATCCTGTTTTCAACCTATTATTCCGTGCAAGTTTCGGTCGCTATCAACAATTGGCGCCGGCCATTCTTTGATGGTGTGCAGGCAGCGCTGTCGCCAAACTCCAAAGTGACAACCGCTGAACTGTACACTCTCATGTTGCAGTTTGCAGAAATTGCATTCGTGGCGATTTTTATTTATGTCATTACACGCTTTTTTGTCAGCCACTATATTTTCCGCTGGCGTACGGCCATGAACGATTTTTACGTGAGCCGGTGGCCACAGGTACGCAGGATAGAGGGTGCTTCACAGCGGGTGCAGGAAGACACCATGCGCTTTGCGACGATTATGGAAGGCTTGGGTGTGTCCATGGTGGAAGCCATCATGACGCTGGTGGCTTTCCTGCCGGTGTTATGGAGCTTGTCTTCCTACGTGAGTGAGTTGCCGGTATTTGGTGCTGTGCCTGCGCCTTTGTTTACATCGGCGATTGCATGGTCAGTCTTTGGCACATTATTGCTGGCGGCGGTCGGTGTGAAATTGCCCGGGCTGGAATTCAGGAACCAGCGGGTAGAAGCGGCGTATCGTAAAGAGCTCGTTTATGGCGAAGACAACGCCGAGCGGGCGCAACCGATCACACTGGCGGCGCTGTTCATGGATGTACGCAAGAATTATTTCCGACTGTATTTCCACTATATGTACTTTAATGTGGCGCGCAGTTTATATTTGCAAGCAGATAATATTTTTGCCTATCTGATCCTGGTACCCACCATTGCTGCCGGTAAAATCACTTTTGGCATCCTGCAGCAAATCCTGACTGCATTTTCACAGGTCAGTAATTCGTTCCAATACCTGGTGAATTCCTGGACGACCATTGTTGAGTTACTGTCGGTATATAAACGGTTGACGGCATTTGAGGCTGCCATCAAGCATGAAGCCCTGCCTGAAATCGAGCAGACAGTTTCCTGATAAAACAGCAGTGGCCAGCGTTACCTGGCCACCTGCTGCAAGTGATCGAATTTAGGCCGCTGGTCACGCATAAATTGCGCCAGCGCTTCCTCTGATAACGGTCGGCTGTAGTAAAAGCCTTGGCCGACATCGCAGCCGCTGTGTAGCAAAAAGCGGTGCTGGTATTCCGTTTCTATCCCCTCGGCCGTCACTGACTTATGCAGGCTTTTGCCTAGGTTGATCAATGCCAGCAGGATGTTGCCGTTGGTCACACTTTGTTCCAGGTCTTGCACAAATGCCTTGTCGATTTTTAATTCATCGATGGGGTAGTTTTTGAGGTAGGCCATATTGGAGTAGCCGATACCAAAATCATCAATGGCAATACACACGCCTAACCGTTTCAATTGCTCCAGGGTGCGTGTGAACATGGCTTCATCCTTGAAGCGCGCATTTTCCGTGACTTCCAGCGTGATCAGGTGTGGCGGTACGCGCTCCTGCCGCAATACTCGTTGCACTGTTTCCACCAGGTTGCCACGCAAAAACTGGATGGGCGAGACATTGATGGCAATTGGTACCAGGTAGCCCCATTCAGTCTGCATGGATTTGATTTTCTGACAGGCGGTTTGCAGCACCCACTCACCAATGGCAAGAATATGGCCGGTTTCTTCGGCCACCGGGATAAACTGGTCGGGCGGAATCAATCCCTTCTCTGGATGTTGCCAGCGGATCAGGGCTTCCAGAGCACTGATATTGCCATGCTGCATATTGATTTGCGGCTGGTAATACAGCATCAGCTCCTGCCGTTGTAATGCATGGCCCAGGCCGTATTCAATTTCATTGCGCTCACCTAACTGCTGTGCCAATGTGCCACTAAACATCTGTACCTTGTTTTTACCGGCATTTTTGGCACTATACAACGCCGAATCTGCACAGGTGAGCAGGGTGTCTATCTCCTGCGCATGGTCCGGGTAAATACTGACACCCACACTGCACGTCATGTTAAAGACATAGTCGCCAATCGCAATCGGTTGTGAAATGGCTTCCATCACACGGGCCAGCAAGGGCTCGGCATCTTCTGAGGAACGTAAGCCCGGGTAGAGCATGACGAATTCATCGCCACCGAAACGCACAATTGCATCGGTGGGTCGTGTGCTTTGAATCAAGCGTTGTGCGACATTTTCCAGCAGTTTGTCACCGGCACGGTGCCCCAAGGTATCGTTAATCAGCTTAAAGTGATCAAGATCAATAAAGGCAATCGCAATCTTGCGTTGCATCTTGTCAGCATCAGCAATCAGGCTGGCCAGCTTGCCACTAAACGCATGGCGGTTCAGTAAGCCGGTCAGGTTGTCGGTCACTGCCAGTTGCCGAATCTGCAATTCATAATTCTTGCGGTCGGTAATATCTTCTACGGTCCCCTCGTAATAGAGGATATTCCCTTGCGCGTCATAAACCGCATGTGCATTTTCAGAAATCCAGATGGTTTCACCATTCAGGCGGTATACCTCGGATTCGAAGTTGAGTACGCGCCCTTTGGCCTGGATGGCTTCTGTGAACTCGCCACGACGGCTTTCCGCTACATACAGCTGCGAGCTGATATTATTCAGGTCACTAATCAGGGCGGCAGGTGAAGCATAACCATAGAGCTTGGCCAACGCCGGATTGGCATTCAGGTAAGTGCCAGACTCGGTAGTCTGGAACATGCCCAGTGTCGAGTTCTCGAACATGGAACGGTATTTTTGTTCGGTACTAAATAACTCATGCTCAATGCGTTTACGGCTGCTGATGTCTTGAATAATTCCTTCGAGCGCAACTGGTTGTCCAGAAGGATCCAGCACAGCACTGCCGCGCTCGGCGACCCACACCTCTTCACCATCGGCGCGGACGATGCGGTATTCCAGTTCAAAACGCTCACCTTTTTCGATGGCCGCGGCAATCGTGGCCCGTGCTTTTTCCCGGTCATCCGGATGGGTAATGTTTTCGTAGGAAATGGTTTTGTTCAGCAATAACTCCTGCGCAGGGTAACCTGTGAGAGGCTCACAGCCCTTGCTGATGTAAATCATGGTCCAGTTGCTGTCATACAGGCAGCGGTAGATCATGCCATCCAGATTGTCCAGCAGCGTATCAAGCAATCTTTGTTGCTGTGCTGTCAGTAAGGATTCCATGATGTCGTTTTGCATGAGGTCAGCGAGTGTCGTATGACTATTCATCAGGCGTAAACCTGTTCTGCCGGGTTAGAACGGACGGACAGTACCTTTTCCCACAGGCTGCTGGCGGTGATCAATGTCAGCATGCTGTTCTGCGCAAGATTGGCAATGGCAATGCCCGGATTGTTGCTGGCGCCCTTGAAAAACGTATTCATGGGCTGGATCTGGCTTGCCGACAAATAAGGAATCTCACCCAATGCCGAGACAAATATGCCAAATTTGAGTGATGAAGCCTGGTCCTCAATCACCACGATTTGCCGGTAATCGGTAAAGTAGTGAGGATGTCCCAGCATGCGCGCCAGGTCAATCACCGGAATCACGCCATCACGGTAGGTGTGCATCCCAGCGATGAAGGGCGCTGACTCTGGCAGTGTGCGTAGTTGCTCTTCGTCAATGGCTTCACGTACCAAACGTGCCTCTATCCCCAGCCAGGAGTCACCCACATAGAAGGTGGCGTACTCTTGGCTATCCTGCCCTGACTGCGCGAACAGGCTAGGGTTAAATTTATTGTGGATGACTTGCTCCTCGGCCAGGATGCGCTGGTTAATTTCATCCACTTTACCCAAGGGGGTAAAGATCAGGGCGACCACCTTGTTGCGGTAGCTGTCCTGTTCGCTCTTGAACTCACGGTAACCATAAGCTGCGCGGGCCCCCACGGCATAATAGGTATTTTGGTAAACCGCAATGTCAAACAGTTGGTCACCTTCTTTGAGCTTGGTAATGGCTGGCATGAGCTCAAACGTGTCGCCAATAGTGAAGTCGCGATGGGTGCTTGCAATAACACTGAGTTGTTCATTCACAAATAAGGTAAAGCTGCCACTGACGGGTGTATCTGTTTTGTCGCGCGGAATCACATCACGCAACATGGCCTGGAATTGCGGGGTGCTATCGAACACAATCGCGATGCCACCAACGATGCTATTGCCATCCAGGTGACGGATAGGAGCGGCGTAAATATAGGTCGGCTTGTCATTGTAGAGGGGAGTTGGTTCAAACTGGGAAACCACATAATCTTGCGTCGAGGCGCAGCTACGCGTTCGACCTACCCACTCGTCGGCCAACGGTTGACCAATTAAATGCGCATATTGCGTATTGGATACCGCGATAACTTCGCCTTTACGGTCAAATACGATCAGGTTGTCATAGACGGTATACAGGCTGTTGATGTAACTCAACACGGCAGTCATCTTTTGTTTGTCTTCATCAGCCAGGCTGGCTTTAGCCAGGAGCTCCCTGAAAACATGTGTGAGTGCCCACCAACGTACGTCGTTAGCGCGCTCGTACAGGTTGCGGTCCATGATTTCCACGGCCAGCTGCGCATAAAAACTGGAATTCTCCAGCATGACTGATACCACGGTCTGGTAGAGCTCGGACACCATGTTCTCAATGATTTTTTGCGTTTTGTGCCCTGTATGGCTGATCTCGGAAAGCAGGCTCTTGGAAAAGTTTTTCTGCTGGGTATTCACATAGTTGCTTTGCCAGATATTGCCGTTCCAGACCGATTGGTTAAGTTTGCTTTGAATGTTAGCTGCCTGTTTGGGAATGTTGAGCAGGCTTTCAGAAAAAATTAGCGGGCTGCGCATCACCTTGCGCAGGGTTTCCGCATCAATGCTGCTTTCAATGTCATGGATGCTCTGGTTGAAGGCATGCTCGATCGGAATCATGGCCTGGCCCAGCCAGCCCGGTCCCAGATAGCCCTGGTAACCTTCTGACTGTTTGGTGACGCACAGGTATTCGCGACCGCTAAAACGGGTGATGAACCAGTCGGTATCGGTATCCACACAGAGATTGATGCCGAGCGGAATCTGATACGGGTCACTGGAGGCAATCACATTGCGCTCTTCATCCAGCAATACGCCTATGGTCCAATCATTATGGGAAATCAGGTTGTGGAAAATGGTATCCAGTTCGTTGACAAATTTAAAGCACAGGCAAACCACACCCAAGGAGCGGCTTTCATCCTTGCTGCGCACCTCATGTGCATACACCAGTGATTTGCGCATCCGGCCATTGATCTCTGTTTCATAAAACCTTTCCACATAAGGTTCTGTGGATTGTTTTGCCAGTTCCACAATAGGGTGGTAATGGTTGAGCATGGTTTGGGTATCATCGAGCTGATGCAACATATGGCCTTGCGCATCAAACAACACAATGTTTTCGTAGACGGTATATTTCTTCTGGTATTCCTGAAAACGATACTCCAGGCGATGCAGATCATCGGCATCCAGGGTGTCTGCGGCTTGCATTTCCAGATACTCGCGCACGTCATCATCGGTTGCAAAAAAACCGATGTCTGCTGTCCGTTCAAACAGGTTGCGTACCAGAAGGTTGATAATTTCAAACGCTTTAGAAGATAACTGTGCGGCGGTTTTGTGCAGGGTTTCCTGCGACAGGTGGCGCAATACATCGTTTGAGATAGTGTTAAATGCGCTACGGGTTTCTTCCATTTCAGAGCCCGTGCCAGACAGCTGGGCCATCAGTGCCAGGCTATCCCAGGCATGTTGCAATTGATAAATGTGAGTACGAAAATCATTGACCTTCTTAAAGTGATTCGCTAAGTCCTCTGTTAAAGGTTGCGGGTGCATCTATTGCCTCTTTCGCTATGCTAAATGGGTTGTTGCTAGTGATTAACATGTGCTTTACAGCAAGAATGGTTCCCGTTTTGGCAGGTTGAATTGCAAAACAATGGCAAGAAAAATGCTTTTATTACAATATTAAAGTCCTAAATGCACCCAACATGGTGTAAAAATCGCTTATCAATGATTGAAATAGCAGGTAACTCCCGTCTTTTTCGCGGAATCGTTTTCTCTGTGCATTTTTAC
>DATMSK010000195.1:0-4872 GCA_035565395.1 Methylophilus sp.
CGTGCACTTACAAGGGGAATTCCGCTACCTTGATGAAAACTATTCCGGGATCAATAATATTGAGTACCTGGATAAAGACAGCATGACCGACCAAACCCGCTATTACGTCAGGCTGTCACATCGGCAAAATTTCAGTGACCACTGGTCTGGCGGCTATAATCTGGAGAAGGTGTCTGATAACACTTACTTCTCCGAGATGGCGACCAGAATTCAGGTCACCTCGCGCGTCAACCTGCAACAAAGTGCGTTTGTAAACTATAACAGTGAGCATGTGACATTCAATGGTACGGTACAGCGTTATCAAAACCTGGACAATGTTTCTTATGTTTACCAAAGACTGCCCCAATTGACGCTGAGTTATAACGATGAGTGGAAAGGGTTTAAAACCCAGACGGGCGCACAATATGTCAATTTCCAGACCATGGATGGCATGATCAATGCACCCTCAGGCAGCCGCCTGAGCTTCTATCCTTCTGTGTCTTACCCCATGAAGAATGCTTACGGCTACGTCACACCCAAAGTGGGGGTTCAAACGACGCAATACAGCTTGAACAATAACATTCCGTTAGGTTATTCCCAAGAATATAACCAGCTTAACCGGACACTGCCGATTGTCAGCCTGGATTCGGGCATGTATTTTGACCGTGAAACCAGTTTATTCGATAACACCTACACGCATACCCTGGAACCGCAGGCATACTATGTCTATATTCCCTATCGTGACCAGAGCAAGATCCCGATTTTTGATACGTCCCTCAACACACTGAACCAGAACTCGATTTTCTATGAAAACCAGTTTAGTGGCGATGACAGAATCAACGATGCCAACCAAATGACGCTGGCATTAACCAGCCGCCTGATTGACAGTGAAACCGGCATTGAACGCCTGAGCGGTACGCTTGGACAGCGCTTCTATTTTGAAGATCAAAAAGTAACGCTGCCTACCACAACAAGCAGCACACGCAAATCGTCTGATATTCTGGCAGGATTTACAGCGCGCCTTTCCAGCCGGTTGAACCTGGATACATTCTGGCAATATGACCCAGACCGCGGCAATATGCAGCGTAACAACTATTTGCTACGTTACAACCCAGAGCCTGGCAAGTCATTCACATTTGGTTACCGCTACACGGCGAATACGCTGGAGCAACTTGATACTTCAGCACAATGGCCATTAGGAACCGGCTGGTATGGCATCGGCAGACTCAATTACTCTATTCGTGACGGCAACGCTGTGCAATTCCTCGGCGGCCTGGAATATGATGCTGGATGCTGGCAGGCGCGTGCGGTCATGCAGCGCGTGCAAACAGCAACAGCCAACGCGAACTATGCCATGTTTTTTCAACTCGAACTGGGTGGGCTGACTTCGATTGGCGCCAACCCCTTAAATGTGATCAAGCGCAATATTCCAAGTTATATGCGCACCTACGACATTCCGACAATTTACAGAGACCAGAACTCGCAATGATGAAAAGCTTATTCAATTTCTTGCTATCAGTCGTTGTGCTTACCTTAAGTGCAACACCTGTAGCATTATCCGCTACTGAGAAACCACCCATTGAAAAAATGGACCGGATTATTGCGGTCGTGGACCAATCCGTGATTACAGAACGCGAGCTGATGGACCGTACGGAATCCGTCAAGGCCCAAATGATCAAGAAAGGGGTTGAGGTTCCTCCTGACGAGGTATTGCAAAAACAGATCCTTGAACGCCTGATTGTTGATAACCTGCAATTGCAAATGGCGGCACAAACCGGCATCAAGGTGGATGATGCCCAGCTGGACAAAACCATAGAGCGGATTGCCGAGCAAAACAACCTCACCTTGCCCGCCTTCAAAAAGGCGCTGGAGGAAGAAGGCACCAGGTTCTATAAATTCCGTGAAGATATCCGCAATGACATTATCCTGGCGCGCCTGCGTGAGCGGGACGTAGACAACAAGGTCAACATTTCCGAAGCCGAGATTGATAATTACCTCAGCACACAAGAGAAAGAAGGCGACCTCGATGAATTCAATATTTCACAGATATTGATTCGCTTGCCGGAGGACAGCTCCCCGGAGGATATCCAGAAAGCCCGGGCACGCACTGAACAAGTGATCAAGGCGCTCTCTGAAGGCATGAGTTTTGAGAAAGCCTCAGCGAATTTTTCAGATGCGTCAAATGCATTGGATGGCGGCACACTGGGCTGGCGCAGTGGCCAGCAAATGCCACCTGAATTCCTTGAGCTGATCAAAACATTGCAAGTGGGCGGTGTGTCACGTCCGTTCCGTAGTGGCAATGGGGTACATATCCTCAAATTGAATGAGAGACGTGCCGGCTCCAGCACCCTGATTGTTGAACAAACCCATGTGCGCCACATCCTGCTAAAACCTAACGAGGTACTGTCTGACAAAGAAGCTAAGCAGAAAATCGAAGGTATCAAGGAACGCATAGACCATGGCACGCCATTCCAGGATATGGCACGTCAATACTCTGATGATGGTAGTGCGTCCAATGGCGGTGATCTGGGCTGGATCAGCCCAGGGGACACGGTCCCTGTATTCGAAAAAACCATGGCAGAACTGGCAATTAATGAGGTCAGCGCTCCCATCCGCAGCCAATTTGGCTGGCACCTGATTCAAGTGCTGGAGCGCCGCAAACAAGATATGTCCAAAGAATCCAAGCGCCTGAAAGCACGCCAGGAAATCCGGGCGCGTAAAGCTGAAGAGGCTTATAACGAGTGGATACACGAGCTGCGTGACAAAGCCTTTGTCGAGCTGCGCTTAGAAGACAAATTCTAACGAATGAACCACTTACCACGTATTGCCATTACCTCTGGCGAACCCGCTGGCATTGGATTGGACATTTGCGTCAAGCTCGCTCATACGCCTGTTCCAGCGGCGCTGGTGGTGTTGGCTGATCCAAACGCTTTGCGAGCCAGGGCATCTCAGTTGGGATTGCCGTTAACGATCACGCCTTACACCGAGGCCTCCATAGAACATGTTGGTGATGGCTGCTTGTCTGTCTTGGCGATTGAAACAGCCGCGCCTGTCATCGCAGGTGAGCTCAATAAAAATAACAGCACCGCCGTATTGACCATGCTGGATCGCGCACTCTCTGGTTGCCTGGCAGATGAATTTGATGCGATGGTCACGGCCCCCGTGCATAAAGGCATTATCAACGATGCCGGCATCACATTTACCGGACATACCGAGTATCTGGCAGAAAAAACCAATACGCCGCAAGTGGTGATGATGCTGGTTGGGGGCGGTATGCGTGTCGCGCTCGCCACTACCCATTTACCATTAACCCAAGTCAGCGCAGCCATTACAGCGAGTGCCCTGACGAGCACAATCCGTATCCTGCATGACGACCTGGTACACAAATTTGGGATCGCCCAGCCCAGTATCTATGTGGCAGGTTTGAATCCACATGCCGGAGAGAATGGCTATCTGGGGACTGAAGAAATTGAAACCATTAACCCGGTACTTGATCACTTGCGTGCAGAAGGCATGCAACTGACGGGTGCCCTGCCTGCAGACACCATGTTTTCGAAAAAAAACCTGGCGCATGCAGATGCCTTTCTGGCCATGTACCATGACCAGGGCTTGAGTGTACTTAAGCACGCCAGTTTTGGTGAGGGCGTCAATGTCACCCTGGGCTTACCAATTATTCGTACTTCTGTCGATCATGGCACAGCGCTGGATATTGCCGGTAGCGGCCAAGCAGATGTTGGCAGCATGCTCAGCGCCATCCAGCTGGCGATCGACTTGTCAGCATCACGCCATACAAAACACGCATGAAACATATCGCCAAGAAAAAATTTGGTCAGAACTTCCTGATCGACCAGGGCATTATTCAAAGCCTGATCAACGCCATCCGTCCACAAGAGGATGACCTCATGGTCGAAATCGGCCCTGGCTTGGGCGCGATGACGCAACCCCTGATCAAGCACCTGAATCACTTGCATGTCGTGGAAATCGACCGCGACATTATTCAATGGATGCAAGGCTTCTACCCGCCCAAAAAAATCACCATCCATAATTCAGACGTATTAAAGTTTGATTTCGCCACCATAGGCGAGCGCATCCGCGTGGTTGGCAACCTGCCATATAACATCTCCAGCCCTATCCTGTTCAAGCTGCTGGAAAACACAGCGCAGATCATTGATATGCACTTTATGCTACAAAAAGAAGTGGTCGAACGCATGGTGGCCGCACCGTCCAGCGCGGAATATGGCCGTTTATCGGTCATGCTGCAGTACCGACTGCAGATGGAATACCTGGTGACTGTCCCGCCAGAAGCCTTTGACCCGGCTCCCAAGGTTGAATCAGCGTTTGTACGCTGTGTCCCCTATGCCACACTGCCTTATCCTGCCAAAGATGAAGCCCTGTTTGCCAAAATTGTCACCGCAGCTTTTGGTCAGCGGCGTAAGACCTTGCGTAATACGCTAAAAGGACTGCTTGATGACGATGGATTTACCGCCTTGAATCTCGACTCCCAACTACGTGCCGAAAATCTGGGCGTGGCAGAATTTGTCGCCATTAGTAATCACCTGGCGGATAACGCTTAAACCTCTCAAGCAAAGCTATGCCTGCCTTTCCTGATTTAAAGCTTAGCCTGATATAATCCTTTTTTTACTAAAACCCAAACTTTTGGAGCATGTTATGCGTTTGATTCTGCTGGGCGCCCCTGGTGCCGGTAAAGGGACACAAGCCACCTTTATTAAAGAAAAATTCAATATTCCGCAAATTTCCACTGGCGATATGTTGCGCGCAGCAGTCAAGGCAGGCACCCAATTAGGTCTGGAAGCCAAAAAATTCATGGATGCGGGCGGCCTGGTACCCGATGAAGTCATTATCGGCCTGGTGAAAGAACGCATTAAAGATGCA
>DATMSK010000196.1:0-11538 GCA_035565395.1 Methylophilus sp.
ACCACCAATCATGCGAATCCCTTCCTGAGTGACCGCTAAGTCAAAACATGCCCATGCGTTCTCGGGTATAATTGAAGCTTCCTTTTAGTTACGTTCAAGCCAACCACATGCAACAGCAGTATCCATTCAAAGAAGTCGAACAACAGGCACAACAACATTGGGACTCCAACCTCAGCTTTCAGGCCAAAGCTGATAGCAGCAAACCCAAATACTACTGTTTGTCCATGTTCCCCTACCCTAGTGGCAAACTGCATATGGGGCATGTACGCAACTACACCATTGGAGACGTGTTAAGCCGTTTCCACCATATGAAAGGCTTTAACGTACTGCAGCCGATGGGTTGGGATGCGTTTGGCCTACCGGCTGAAAATGCAGCGATCCAGAACAGTGTGCCACCCGCACAATGGACGTATGACAATATTGCCTATATGCGCAAACAGCTCAAATCGCTGGGCTTTGCCATCGACTGGAGTCGTGAACTGGCTACCTGCCAGCCAGACTACTATAAATGGAACCAGTGGCTTTTCCTGCGCATGCTGGAAAAAGGCATTGCCTACAAAAAGACCCAGGTCGTGAACTGGGACCCGGTCGACCAGACTGTGCTCGCCAATGAACAGGTGATTGATGGCCGCGGCTGGCGTACAGGCGCCGTCGTGGAAAAACGCGAAATCCCCGGTTACTACCTGAATATCACCGGCTACGCCCAGCAACTGCTGGATGACCTGGACAAACTGCCAGGCTGGCCAGAACGAGTCAAAACCATGCAGACCAACTGGATCGGTAAGAGTGTAGGCGTGCGTTTTGCCTTTACACACGAGATCAAAAACAGTGAAGGCCAGCTGATTGATGACGGCAAACTGTGGGTATTCACTACCCGTGCCGATACCATTATGGGCGTGACCTTCTGTGCTGTGGCGGCCGAGCATCCACTGGCCACCCATGCTGCGCAACACAATCCAGCACTGCAAGCCTTTATTGAAAAATGCAAACAAGGCTCCGTCATGGAAGCCGATATGGCAACCATGGAAAAAGAAGGCATGGACACCGGCCTGACCGTCGCCCACCCGATTACCGGCGAACAAGTGCCGGTTTGGGTAGGTAACTATGTACTCATGACCTACGGTGAAGGCGCGGTGATGGCTGTACCCGCACATGATGAACGTGATTTTGGCTTTGCCAAAAAATATCAGCTCCCCATCAAACAAGTGATTAGCGTCGTCGGCCAGGAGTTTGACCTCGATGGCTGGCAGGAATGGTATGGTGACAAGAGCAAAGGCGTCTGTATCCACTCTGGCAAATACAACGATCTCGGCTACACCGAGGCTGTAGATGCTGTGGCCACCGACTTGGCCGAGAAGAACCTGGGTGGCAAGCAAACCAACTGGCGCCTGCGTGACTGGGGCGTCTCCCGCCAGCGCTACTGGGGCTGCCCAATCCCGATTATCCACTGCGACAGCTGTGGCGATGTGCCTGTGCCAGATGATCAATTGCCGGTCAAACTGCCGGAAGATTGCGTGCCGGATGGTTCCGGCAATCCACTCAATAAACGCGAAGACTTCCTGAACTGCGCTTGCCCCAAATGCGGCCAGCCAGCCAAACGCGAAACCGATACCATGGATACCTTTGTCGACTCCAGCTGGTACTACGCACGCTATGCCTCCGGCTTCAGCGACACAGCCATGGTGGATGCTCAAACCAACCACTGGATGCCGGTCGACCAATATATCGGCGGCATTGAACATGCCATTCTGCACCTGCTGTACTCCCGCTTCTGGAGCAAGGTCATGCGTGACCTTGGTCTCGTCAATTACGACGAACCCTTTGCCAACCTGCTGACGCAGGGTATGGTGCTTAACCATATCTTCTCGCGCCGGACTGCCAAAGGCGGCATTGAATATTTTGCGCCGGAAGAAGTCGAACTGGTCCATGATGACAACGGCAAAATTAGCGGTGCAAAACTAGTGAGCGATGGCTCTACCATTGACTATCAGGGCATAGGTACCATGTCCAAGTCCAAGCGTAATGGTGTAGACCCACAATCTCTGATTGAGCAATATGGTGCAGACACCGCGCGTTTCTTCATGATGTTTGCGGCGCCTCCGGAGCAAACCCTGGAGTGGTCAGACAGTGGCGTGGAAGGCTCCCACCGCTTCCTCAAGCGTGTATGGAACTTTGGCTATGCCTTGTCAGAGGTCCAGCCAGTGGACATGCCAACCAAACTGACGGGCGAGCTGGCCAACCATAGGCGCGAAGTCCACAGCGTACTCAAACAGGCGAATGTTGACCTGGCCAAGCTGCAGTTCAACACAGTCGCTTCTGCCTGCATGAAAATCCTCAACACACTGGAAAAAGTGCAGAAAGAAGCCGAGAAAGACTGGCAAGCCGTGGCTTTTGAAGGCTACAGCATCCTGTTGCGCGTGCTGTCACCGATTGCACCACACATTACACAAGTCATGTGGCAAAGCCTGAAGCTGGGGACGGATATCCTGACCGCCAAATGGCCAGAACCGGCCAACTCTGCTTTGGTGCAGGATGAAGTCGAATACGTGGTGCAGGTCAACGGCAAGCTGCGCGGCAGCATCAGCATTCCCAAAAGCATGGCCAAGGAACAGATTGAAGCCACTGCCGTCAACCAGGATTTCGTCCAGAAATTCCTCAATGAAGGCAGCGTCAAAAAAATTATTGTGGTGCCTAACAAACTGATTAATATCGTGGTGGCTTAACCCAAGGAGCAAACGTTGCTGCAGATACTCAAGCATAAAAGTCTGACTTACTGGTTGAGCATGCTGACTCTGTCAGTCATGCTGACTGCCTGCGGCTTTCACTTGCGCCAGCCTTCGCCGATTGCCTTTAAAACCATCCATATCAAAGGCACGACCCTGATTAATACAGCTCTCAAAAAAGCGTTAACGGAACAAGGCATCAAAGTCGTTGCCGATCCTGAAGATGCAGAGCTGCAACTGGATCTGCTCAGGGAAGAAAACGAGCAACGCATCCTGTCCTTGAGCGGTACCGGCGTGGTCCGGGAATACGAGCTTTACTATCGCGTGCAATACCGCACCAAAATGGCAGACGAAGCCACATGGACATTACCACTGATTATGGAAGGCCGTCGCGACTACACCTATAACGACGCAAACTTGCTGGCCAAACAGGCGGAACAAAAACTGCTGACAGAAAGCATGCAGACCGATGTGCTGAACGGCATCCTGCGCCGCCTGTCTGCATTGAAAAAAGCGCCACAATAACCATGCGCATCCAGGTTGCGCAACTGACCCAACACCTGCCGCCAAAACAACACTTGTTCGTGCTGGCGGGTGATGAGCCGCTCTCAATCACAGAGGCCATAGACCAGATCCGCACAGCCGCCCGCCAGCATGGTGCGCAAGAACGCGCCAGCTTTACGGTGGAGCGCTATTTCAACTGGGGACAAGTCAGCCAGTTCCTGCAAAGTTTCTCGCTGTTTGCCGAGCAACGTATCCTTGAGATTAACATTCCCACCGGCAAACCCGGCGTGGATGGTGCCAAGGCCTTGCAACAACTGGCCGAACTGCCTGCGGCCGATACCACCATTATCATCACCCTGCCCGCGCCAGACCGGGACATGACCAGCAGTGCCTGGTATGAAGCGCTGTCGCAGCATGGCGTACTGCTGGTGCTTAACCAGGTGCCACTGGCACAATTGCCGGAGTGGATTGCGCAACGCCTGGCCTTACAGCAACAAACGGCGGATGAGACTTCACGCCGCTTTATTGCCGAACAGGTAGAAGGCAATTTGCTTGCCGCGCACCAGGAAATCCAGAAGCTGGGCTTACTCTACCCGCCAGGGCCTCTGACAGAAGTCGCTATCCGCCAATGCGTGCTCAATGTGGCGCGCTTTGATGTCTCGCAGCTGGGGGAAGCCATGCTGCAAGGCGACCAGAGCCGCGTCATGCGCATTATTGAAGGCCTGCGTGAAGAAGGTGAAACCGCCGTCGCCGTCATGAACCCGCTGGTCTGGTTATTCCGCCCGCTCTTGCAGGTACGCCTCGCCATGCAAAACGGCCTGGCCGCACAAGCTGCCATGAGCCAGGCCCGGTTATTTGGGGATCGACAGATACTGGTGAAACGCGCATTGGAATTTTTACCGCAAAAACATATCGAAGCTGCTTTGCAAAAGTTGTCAGACATAGACCGTATGGCAAAAGGCGTGGGCGATGGCGATGCCTGGCTGGAACTCTCCAGGCTATGTAGCGGCATCGCGCGTATGGCGGCGAATAAATCCGCCCGGGCAGCTGCCGCAAGGTCTCGTTAAGGTTTTAAGATAGAATGATGGTTATGGATATTCAACACTACATGAAACAACTGGGTGAGCAGGCGCGTGCCGCTTCCCGTTTGATGGCAAAAGCCGATACCAACACCAAGAATCAGGCCTTGCGTAATATTGCCGCCTTGATCCGCCAGCATGAAAAAGCGCTGCTTGCGGCCAACCAGCAAGACATGGACGCTGCCAAAGCCAACGGCATGGAAGCCGCCATGCTGGACCGCCTGGCCCTCAGCGAAAAATCTGTCGCCACCATGGCGGAAGGCCTGGAACAGATTGCCAGCCTGCCAGACCCGATTGGCGAAATGAGCAACTTCAAATACCGCCCATCCGGCATCCAGATCGGCCAGATGCGTGTGCCTCTGGGTGTGATCGGCATTATTTATGAAGCACGTCCTAACGTGACCGTCGATGCGGCTGGCCTGTGCATCAAATCCGGCAATGCCTGTATTCTACGTGGGGGCTCTGAGGCCATCCATTGCAACCAGGCACTGGCCAAACTTGTGCACCAGGGCCTGCAACAGGCAGGCTTGCCGCAAGCTGCCGTGCTTGTGGTGGAAACGACAGACCGCGCCGCCGTGGGTGAGCTCATCACCATGAAGCAATACGTCGATGTAATTGTGCCACGCGGTGGCAAAGGCCTGATCGAGCGTATCAGTAACGATGCGCGTATCCCGGTCATCAAACACCTTGACGGCAATTGCCATGTCTATGTCGATGACGAAGCGGATATCAACAAAGCCGTACGCATCCTCGAAAACGCCAAAACCCAGCGCCTGGGCACTTGCAACACGGCAGAGTCATTGCTGGTAGCCCGCAGCATCGCCAACACCGCCCTGCCCAAACTGGCCGAGATGCTGCTCAGCAAAAGCGTGGAAATCCGCGGCTGCGACGAAACCCGCGCCATCGTGCCACAAGCCAAGGCGGCGACCGAGGAAGACTACTACACCGAGTACCTGGATTCGATTATCTCGTGCAAGGTAGTGAGTGGCCTGGATGAAGCCATAGAGCACATCAATAAATACTCCAGCCAGCACACCGAAGCGATTGTGACCGAAAACTACACCAAGGCACGCCAGTTCCTGCGCGAAGTGGATTCCAGCAGTGTCATGGTCAACGCCTCCACGCGCTTTGCCGATGGCTTTGAATACGGCTTTGGTGCAGAAATCGGTATTTCTACCGACAAACTGCATGCACGTGGGCCAGTCGGATTAGACGGGCTGACGTCACTGAAATATGTCGTTCTAGGCGACGGCCACGTTCGAGCATAAATTGCATGAATTGGGCACATCACGTTGTTACGCGGTGCTCGAAATCCCCATGTACTCTGGTTTTTGTGCTCCGTGCGCGCCAGCGCTCAATACAAAGCACTGACGCACAATTGATGCAATTTGATGATTGCTGCGATGCGCCGAAAGAAGCATTAAGATGGAACTCATAGGCATTTTTGGCGGGACGTTCAATCCCATCCACAACGGGCACCTAGCCCTGGCGCAAACCGTGCTTGATACCCTGCATTGCACACAAATCCGCGTGATTCCTGCCGCCGTGCCACCCCACAAAGAAGCGCCTGCCGTCACCGCCCAGCACCGTGCGACCATGGTCAAGCTGGCGATACAAAGTCAGCCAACATTTGTACTGGATACCTGCGAACTGGACCGCCAGGGTCCTTCCTATACCATAGAAACCCTGCATCTGTTGCGTACCCGTTTTCCTGACCAGGCCTTATGCCTGATGATGGGCCAGGACAGTTACCAAAAACTGCCGACCTGGCACCGCTGGCTGGAGCTGCTGGACTATTGCCACCTGCTGGTGGTACACCGGGCCGATAAGGAAAAAACCTTAACCTTGCATCCAGAGCACGAAGGTAAACTGGTAGATATCGCCACAGCCCCACAAGCATTTTCTGCGCACGCAAATGGTTTAATCAGCTTTTTAACCCAGGCACCGCCAGATATTTCCTCCACCCGTACCCGTGAGCAACTTCGTCAGGCTGACAATGCCGTGCGCAACCAAATCCCCTCAGCGGTCTGGCAATATATCCAGGAAAATCGCCTGTACCAAACATAAAAGCCACAGTGTTCCAACACGGTGGCTTTGTTTAATTCAACCTAGGTGACTGGACTAAGTCGCTTATTTTGCAGTCCATTTGACCCTGGCCGCATGGAGCTTCTTATAGCTGTCTATCAGGCGGTGATGCCTATCTAGCCCTTCCAGTTTCATACTGGTTGGCGTCAAACCGTAGAAGCGTACGCTGCCATCTACCGAGCCTAATGCGGCGTCCATGCGCGTATCACCAAACATTTTGCGGAAGCTGGCTTCGTAATCCGCCATGTCCAACTCGTTATCCAGTTCTACTTCCAGTACCACATTCAAAGCCTGGTAAAACAGGCCGCGTTCCAGCGAGTTATCGTTATATTGCAAAAAGGCACCCACTAGGTCATGCGCTTCTTCAAACTGCTGCAAGGCGAGATGAATCAGCAGTCTTAATTCCATCACCGTAAGCTGGCCCCAATCGGTATTTTCGTCAAACTCAATGCCGATCAAGGTGGCAATATCGCCGTAATCATCCAGCTCGTTATTTTCCAGACGGTCCAGCAACGCTTCCAGGCTGGCATCGTCCAGTGTGTGCAGGTTGAGGATATCTTCACGGAACAATAGCGCTTTATTGGTGTTATCCCACACTAGATCTTCTACCGGATAAACTTCAGAATATCCCGGCACCAGGATACGGCAGGCAACTGCGCCTAATTGGTCATACACGGCGACATATGCCTCTTTGCCCATGTCGGCCAGCATGCCAAACATGGTCGCGGCTTCCTGAGCATTTGAATCCTCACCCTCACCGGAAAAATCCCATTCCACAAATTCGTAATTCGACTTCGCGCTGAAAAACCGCCACGACACAATGCCGCTGGAATCAATAAAGTGTTCGACAAAGTTATTCGGTTCGGTCACCGCTTCGCTGGCAAAAGTCGGTTGCGGCAAATCATTGAGGCCTTCAAAGCTGCGGCCCTGCAGTAATTCGGTCAAGCTGCGTTCCAGCGCGACTTCCATGGTCGGGTGCGCGCCAAACGAGGCAAACACACCGCCCGTGCGTGGGTTCATGAGGGTCACACACATTACAGGATATTGCCCGCCCAGCGAGGCATCTTTCACCAGCACCGGGAATCCCTGCTCCTCCAGCCCCTTGATACCCGCCACCACGCCAGGGTATTTCGCCAGCACGTCCTGCGGCACATCCGGCAAGGCGATTTCGCCCTCAATGATTTCGCGTTTGACTGCACGCTCAAAAATTTCTGACAAGCATTGCACCTGCGCTTCCACCAGCGTATTGCCTGCACTCATGCCATTGCTGACAAACAGGTTTTCCACCAGGTTGGTCGGGAAGTACACGGTTTCACCATCCGACTGACGCACAAACGGCAGCGAACAGATACCGCGTTCCACATTGCCGGAATTAGTGTCTATCAGGTGCGAACCACGCAGCTCGCCATCCGGGTTGTAAATCTCCAAGGTGTATTCATCAAGAATCTCTTTCGGCAGCGCATCCTTGCGGCCAGGCTTGAACCAGCGCTCGTTCGGGTAATGCACAAATGGCGCATTGGCAATCTCTTCGCCCCAGTACGATCCGGCATAAAAATGGTTGTTACTCAGCCGCTCGATATATTCACCCAGCGCTGAAGCCAGCGCGCTTTCCTTGGTTGCACCTTTGCCATTCGTGAAGCACATAGGTGAATGCGCATCGCGGATATGCAGCGACCACACATTAGGCACAATATTGCGCCACGACGCGATCTCGATCTTGATGCCCAGATTCGCCAGCAGCCCGGTCATATTGGCGATAGTTTGTTCCAGCGGTAAATCTTTGCCGGTGATGTAGGTCTGTGACGCTGCCGATGTATCCACCGTCAGCAAGGCCTGTGCGTCGGCGTCTAAATTAGCCACTTCTTCAATAATGAAATCCGGCCCTTCCTGTACCACTTTCTTCACTGTGCAGCGGTCAATCGAACGCAAAATGCCAATGCGGTCTTTTTCAGAAATATCGGCAGGCAACTCGATTTGTATTTTGAAAATCTGTTTGTAGCGGTTTTCCGGGTCCACAATATTGTTGTGCGACAAACGGATATTCTCAGTCGGAATCCCGCGCGTGCTGCAATACAGCTTCACAAAATACGCTGCACACAAGGCTGATGACGCCAGGAAATAATCGAACGGGCCCGGTGCCGAGCCATCGCCTTTATAGCGGATAGGCTGGTCAGCAATCACCGTGAAATCATCAAACTTGGCCTCAAGGCGCAGCTTATCGAGAAAATTGACTTTGACTTCCATGGAAGAATTCCAACAATGACATTTAAAACAAAGACCGACATTATCGCCCACAAACTACAGGCAACCTAATGGTGTTGCCGGGTTTGTTGCTGAAAGTAGAGGACTAATCGGTGCCTGTGATTTTGCGGGCCATGATTTTTCAACGCCCTGCGCCAATGAAGCGGGTGCATCATGTCTCTATTCTGACAATTGGCTAGCAACCAAGCATCGTAAAATGCTCTGAAAACGATAAAGTTTGTGTGATATTCTTTAACGAGTAAAACTATATTCTTCGGGGATGACAACCATGGCTGCTGATGACAGAAAATTCATCACGCTGACAGATTTTCTGCATGAACCAGTCATACATTATGATAGGGATTGCAAGCGCACCTATCTCAACCCGGCTGCAATCAAACTGATTGGTGAACCCTCTAAAGACCTGGAAGGCAAAACACCCAGCTCGTTGAGACCCTCTTCACAAGCCTTGCAACACTATCAGGAAAAGATCCGTGGCGTGATAGAAACCGGGGTAGATGTCGAATTTGATTTCTTTCTCGACCGACTGCCTGATGGCCCGAATGTCCACGCCAAGGTACTCAGAATTCGTGCAGTTCCCGAGCTGGATAGTGAGGGCAAAGTGGTGGGCGTCCTGGCGATTGCCCATGATGTCACCGCACTCAAATTAAACAAAAAGCGCCTCACCGCCCTCATTGAAAACCATCCCGACCATATCACCCGTTTTGACCTGCAGGCCAGATACAGCTACGTCAGCCCTTCATTTACAGCCTTATTGAGCATAGAGGAATCCACGCTGCTGGGCAAAACCTTACCTGAATGTGAACAGATTGCAACTGCCGCAGAACGCGAAAGAATTCACCAGGCAATCTGGCAAACATTGCAGCAACAAACGTCTTGCACCCTGGAGAGCTACTGGCCGAATGACCGCGTCATAGAACTTCGCCTGGTCCAGGAAAAAGATGCCATCGGCGAGATTTCCGGCGTGCTCTGCATCTTGCGGGATATCACCCAGCAAAAGCATTCCGAAAAAGCGTTGCTGACACTCAATCGCTCATTACGTTTACTCAGCAGCTGTAACCAGACACTTATTCATGCCGAAAATGAACAACAACTGCTCAACGACATTTGCCAGTTGGTGATCGAATCCGGTGGCTACCGGCTGTCATGGGTCGGTTATCCAGAACGTGGTACCTACCAACCGTTGCGTATTGCGGCCTTGGCCGGTGAAGGGCTGACCAATCCGGAGACGATTGCGCTTGAGCAGCAAACGCCAGAAATCAGCCTGGCCGTCAAAGCCTTTCACTCCGGCCGTGTGGAAATCATCCAGGACTACCCCGATGCAGCGGCGTTGAACAGCCTCGGCGAAATGGCCAGCCGCGAAGGCCTGCTTTCCTGTATCGCCCTGCCGCTCAAAGTAGCCAAAAAAACCATAGGCGTCATCACGATTTATGCCTCCCAGACCCATGCGTTTTCGGACGAAGAAGTCACGCTGCTCGATGAACTCGCCAATGACCTGGCGTTTGGCATCCAGTCCCTGCGGATCCGGGCCGAACACCGGGACGCAGAAACAAAACTCGAATATCTTGCCCACCATGACCCGCTGACCGGCCTGCCTAACCGACTGCTACTGCGCAAAAGTTTTGATCAGTGCATACACCAGGCCAACAAGCGCGACTACGGCCTCGCCATGCTGTTTCTTGACATGGACAACTTCAAGGAGATCAACGACAGCTTTGGTCATGCCACCGGAGATGCGCTGCTGGTAGAGGTGGTCAGGCGCCTGGAACGCGAGCTTTCAGAGTCTTGCACCCTGAGCCGTGAAGGGGGTGACGAGTTTTTGCTGCTCATCAATAACACCCATGGCTCGGAGATCGTCACCCAAACCGCGCAGCAGATTCTCAACGCAATGCAAGAGCCGTTTGAGGTCAGCGGTAACACATTGCACGCCTCTTTCAGCATCGGCATCAGCCTCTATCCAAACGATGGCAAAGACTTTGAAACCCTACGCAAAAACGCCGATGCCGCCTTGTACCTGGCAAAAGATTGTGGCCGTAATACCTACAGGTTTTTTGTTGCGCAGATGAATGCCGACGCGCAGAAACGCATGCGCATCCAGACTGACATGCACACGGCACTTAAAAACAATGAGTTTTTGCTGCACTACCAACCCCAAGTACGCGTTTGTGATGGCCGCATCAGCGGCATTGAAGCCCTAATCCGTTGGCAAAACGCAGAGGGGCAAATGCTCTCCCCGTGCGAATTTATTCCCATCGCAGAACAAAGTGGCATGATTATCCAGATGGGGCAGTGGGTGCTGCGGGAAGCCTGCCGACAACTGGCCGTCTGGCATCAGCAAGGGCACACACAGCTGGTGGTGGCAGTCAACTTATCCTCACACCAGTTCCGCCATGGCAATATTGTAGAAACCATCAGCGCAGCCCTGCATGATTTTGGCCTGCCCCCGCAATGCCTGGAGCTAGAGCTGACAGAATCTATCCTGATCCAGGACACAGAGTCCGTGATCAGCACGCTGCACACGCTCAAGCACATCGGCGTCAAACTGGCCATTGATGACTTTGGCACCGGCTATTCCAGCCTGTCATACCTCAAACAACTATCAGTCGACAAACTCAAGATTGATAAATCCTTTATCCGCGATCTAAATCAGGACAAGGACAGTGCCGAAATTGTCCGCGCGATCATCCAGCTTGGGCATATCCTGCAACTGACGGTGGTGGCCGAAGGGGTTGAGACTGAAGAGCAACTGGTCTATCTCGCCAATAGTTACTGTGACGAAATGCAAGGATACTTGTTTAGCCGCCCGGTGGCCGCAGAACACATTCCAGAGATACTTGATCGAGTAGGCGTGAGGACCTGATCCAGTATTTTTTTCGCAAAACCTT
>DATMSK010000197.1:0-4832 GCA_035565395.1 Methylophilus sp.
ACCGCATTCATCGGCTGATGAACAGCGAGACCAAACATTAACAGTCAGCTGGTAGCGCAAATGCGCTACCAGTGAGCTCACACCAAATAGTGATCGAGCAATAACGCAGCAAATATAAGACTCAAGTAAATAATGGAGTACTTAAAGGTTGTTTTGGCGAGTGCATCCGAATAGCGGCGATACAAGCCGACCACGTAATACATAAAAATGAGATTGAGTACGGCCGCCGAAGCCAGGTAGAGCCAGCCACTCATCCCCAGGCCGTAAGGCATCAGGGATACAACAACCAGAATCACCGTGTAGAGCAAGATATGCAGTAAAGTGAATTGCTCACCATGCGTCACAGGCAACATGGGCATGCCCACTTTTGCATACTCTTCACGACGGTACAGGGCTAGTGCCCAGAAGTGCGGTGGTGTCCAGGCAAAAATAATGAGGAACATCACCAACGACTCGGGCGATACGGTGTTATTGACTGCGGCCCATCCCAAAATGGGTGGCATGGCGCCTGAGGCACCGCCAATGACAATATTCATCGGCGTGGCTGGCTTGAGAAACACAGTATAGATGACAGCATACCCAACAAAGGTGCCCAATGTCAGCCACATGGTCAGCGGATTCACCCAGTAGTACAAAATGCTTAAGCCTATACCACCCAGCACACTGGCAAACAGCAAAGTTTCCATCTGTGACAGCTGCCCGGTCGGTAACGGACGTGCGCGTGTACGCGCCATCATGGCATCAATTTTATGCTCAATCAGGCAGTTAAACGCGGCCGCAGCACCGGAGGCAAAAGCAATCCCCACCGTCGCCGCCAGTAAAACCGATGCCGGCACCATGCCAGGCGTTGCCATCAGCATCCCAATAATCGCAGTAAAAACGATCAAGGCCGTCACCCGCGGTTTGCATAAAGCATAAAAATGCCGCAGGCCCATTTTGGCCGTTGCCAGTTGTGTCATCCAGGTAGTTTGCATACTGCTATTCCCCTTACATTTTTAATTATGATGTCTTCGTCAGCCTGGCATTGATTGCAACCAGGCAAACGCCCAACAAAGCTGCTCCTGCATTATGCAACACCGCCAACACCAATGGCAGCTGCAATAAAAGGTTGCCTATCCCCACCGCAATCTGGCAAAGCACAATTGCCAGCAATGCCCACGCCAGCATTTTGGACGTTTGGCGCTGCAATAGTATCCTGGTGCTCATCCCCATCCATACCAACACCACCATCGCCCCTAACCTGTGTACCCACTGAATGGCCGTCAATGCATCCAAGTGCAACTGTCCACCATCACGGCTCACGCCCAATGCACGCGTAATATGAAAGGCATCGCCCATATCCATCGCCGGCCACCACAAACTGTGACAGGTTGGAAAGTCCGTACAAGCCAAGGCCGCATAATTACTGCTAGTCCATCCGCCTAACAGCACTTGAGCGATCCAGATCAGTAATGCCAGACGCAACCAGTACTGTTGGTCGGCCGGCAAGGCAATATCCGCTTTGCAGGTGTGACGAAACGCGATCCAACTCAGTACTGCCAGCGTCGTCATCCCACCTAAAAGATGCAGGGTTACGATGACAGGCTTTAACAACAAAGTGACTGTCCACATCCCCAGTAAAGCCTGCATGATGATCAGCACCACCAACGCTACAGAGAGTTGCCAGGATGTCCTGATTGTAAGCCGTTGGCGATAAGCCAATACCGCTAGCCCGGCTACCAGCAAACCCAAGCTGCCTGCCAGATATCTGTGCGCCATTTCTTTCCATGCTTTGGCATGTTCAACCGGTTTATCCGGATAGGCCTGTTGCGCAGACTCAATAGCCGCTTCACTTTGCGGTACCGTCAATGCGCCATAACAGCCTGGCCAGTCCGGGCACCCTAGTCCTGCATCGGATAGCCGCACATATGAACCCAGTACGACGACACAAAAAGCCACGATTGCAGCCGTAATACTTAATGCTTTAAACATTGCCTAGCCTGCCCACGAAGCCTTTAACAATTTGACTAAATCCTTGCGTATCCACTTGGCTTCCATTTCCGGGCCATATTGCATCATGATATTTCCAAGTGGGTCTATGAAATACACGCGTCTGGCATCTAGCGTGTTTTGACCGCCACCACTGAGCATACGACCTAAATCAGTCACCTGCTCACTCTCCCCGTTAATGATCAGCAAATCCGGATAGCGGGCACGTATAGGTGCTGTATCCGTTTGTTGGGTAATCAGCACACGCTGTACGCGTATCATGTCTTTATATAAAGAAACATAAATCTGTCTGAGGTCATACAAGCGCTGCATGCATATATCATCACATTCACGCGCAATCAGCACGATGTTCCACTTGTCCTGCCAGAATGCCGGCAAGGCTTGCTGTTGATCGCTGACCCAATGTGAGGCATAAGCAATCGACACCGGCGGTTGAATCAACTGACCATAACTTTTACCACTTGGTCGCCAGTCAAACTTGAACATTGCAACCACAACCAGCAACGGGACTGTAAAAAAAATCGCCAACAGCAAAAAAATCATGCGCCCTTTACGCTGCTGCGTTGGGTCAATTGCAGTTAAAGAATTTGCTTCCTCGTGCGTCATACTCAAGCCCGTTTCTCCACCATTTGATACACACCTATCGCCAAACTTGCCAAGGCAAAACCAAACCACTGATAGGCATAACTAAGATGCTTCTCGACCTGCCCGGAAGGTACTTCCCAATGCCTCACATAGCCATCGGGCATCCCCGAATCGAGTTTAATGATGACATCAGGAAAAGTATATGGCACGTGCTGGCGCAAATAAGCAAAGTCAATCACAGGTTGTACCGCTTCCCATGCCTGGCCAGGTTTATCCAGACGGAAACCTATTTTGGTCTGTTGCCAGAATAAGCCCTTAATGATTTTTTCTGTTTGCGGCGTAGCGACCACAGGCGTTTTTTGGTGATCTGAAAAACCTGCGATCCAGCCACGGTTGACCCAGACGACATGCTGCTGGTCTTTTAGTAAAAAGGGGGTGATCACGTGGAAACCAGCTTGCCCTTGTTCCACTTGGTTATCAAGCAAGAAACTGAACTCAGGCAAGTAATGTCCAGTCAGCTCAACAGTCTGCAAATGCAATGCTTGTACCTTTGCCGCATCATCCAAGACAAATGCTTGCACCTGAATGGCCCCCGCATGATATGTCAATGCGCGCGTGATTTCCTGCTTTTGCTCAGCTTTATGCCATTGCCATAAACCGAGCCGAACACAACCCCACATTGCGGCAACCATCACACACACCACCATCCAGCGTACTCGAATGACATAATTTCCCAAGGGTATTTGCATTTTCGTGCTTACAGCCCATAATGTAATCAACTTACAGCGAGATCACATCATGTTCATAAAAATTGCCACCATTTTGATACTGATCACCATTATTGGCAGCTTGTTTTCCGCCCTGCTTTTCTTGCTTAAAGACAAACGTGGCTCGGAACGTACCGTAAAAGCCCTCACCATGCGTATCGGCTTATCTATCTTTCTGTTCCTTGCTTTGGTCATCGCGGCCCACTTCGGCTATGTGGGCCACACCCTCTAAGAAAGACTAGTGATAAAAAGGGCGCTTTTAGCGCCCTTTTTATTCATCAGAGCATGTAAACAAAGATATACAAACCTAGCCACACCACATCCACAAAGTGCCAATACCAGGCCACACCTTCAAAGCCGAAATGATGCTCAGGTGTAAAGTGTCCTTTGATGCTACGCAACCAAATCACAATCAGCATTAAAGTACCAATGGTCACGTGAAAACCGTGGAAGCCAGTGAGCATAAAAAAAGTGGCTCCGTAAGCACCTGATTTAAGGGTCAGTCCCATTTCAGTATAAGCATGATGGTATTCAGCGGCTTGGCAACACAGGAAGGTCACCCCCAGCGCAATGGTCAAAAACAAACCGACAATTAACTGCTTACGGTTATTCTTAATCAGGCCCCAATGTGCCCAGGTAATGGTTGCACCAGAGCTCAGCAGCAGCAAGGTGTTAATCAGCGGCAGTCCACTCCAGGTCATCGGGTGGAATCCCGTGTTGGGCTTGTAGGTTTCACCCAGCACCGTACCGCCTGGGCCTTGCGATGGCCAAGTACTCAAAAAGTCCTTGTACGGCGTAATATCTGGCGCATAAGAAGCCAAATCAGGCACTGACAGCACGCGCATATAAAATAGCGCACCAAAAAAAGCTGCAAAAAAAGCAACTTCGGAACAGATAAATACAATCATGCCAATGCGGAAAGACTTGTCTTCCCACTTTTTGTATTGGCCGGTAATACTTTCGGTTACCACGGTGCTTAGCCATTTGAACATCATGGTCAGCACAATCGCCAAACCGATGTACATCATGTATTTGCCAGGGGTTGCCAGATACGATAAAGCCGGATTCTTGATTGAGCCATCCATGCGTGTATCTGATCCCGTAACATTAAAAACAAAACCACTGGCCATAGACAGCAAACCGACGGAAATCAGCGCCGGATAAATGCTGCCATGCGGGACAAAATAGTGATTTTCTGAATGACTAGCCATGCATTAACTCCCTATCCTTAAATTGTATTACTCATATTATTTATTACTGACTTGCCGGGAAAAATGAATACGACAAAGTCATTTCTTGTACATCTTGGGGCAAGTCGGCACTAATAAAAAACCGAAGCGGCAATGCCTTCACTTCCCCAGGTTTGAGTGTCTGCCTGACAAAACAGAAACACTCTATTTTTTTCAAATGTGCCGAGGCAATTCCAGGCGTCACACTTGGAATTGCCTGCCCGGCCACTTCCTCATTGGTAATGTTCTTTGCCTCAAACAT
>DATMSK010000198.1:0-4990 GCA_035565395.1 Methylophilus sp.
GATCTCAACCGGACTCTTTAACCCGGCTCTGGTTTTGAGTTCCAGCATGCCTTGTGAACTGTCGTTCTCCACGAAATGGTAAGGGATGTGAGCCCTGTCGGTGATGTCATGTAAGGCACGTCCCATAAAGCGTTTGACGGACACGATGGTATTGACCGGGTCCTGGCTTTGCGCGGCTTGAGCTTCGTGGCCAACCACGATGGCGCCATCCAGGTAACGCACAACAGAAGGCAGCAGCGCATGACCATGTTCGTCATGCAAGACAGTGCTCATGCCACTGCGTACCGTCGCTACCAGCGAGTTGGTGGTGCCCAGGTCAATGCCGACTGCCAGTTTGTGCTGGTGTGGGGCAGGGGAGTGTCCGGGTTCGGAAATCTGTAATAAGGCCATTAAACTAATCTTCCAACTGAGCGATCAGCTGATTCACATCTTCACTCACTTTGTCGATAAAACGCAACTTACGTACCGTGAGTGCTGCTTGGGTGGGCGTCGTCTCGATTTCATTGGCGACTTGCAGTTGCAAAGCTTTGGCTTGCGTGCGCATGTCTTTCAAAAGGGCATCCAGCGCAGGAACATCCTTACTGAATTTGGCATCGTCAATCGCTTCACGCCATTCCATTTGTGCCATTAAAAAATCCGTGGGCATGGCCGTATTGTTTTCTTCGTCTGTGGCAATGCCCTGGAGTTGTAGCAGGTAGCGTGCACGGGCGGTTGGCTGTTTCAGTGTCTGGTAAGCTTCATTCGCCAGTGTGGCCATTTGCATGGATTGCATGCGCTCGGCAGGCGAGGCACTCACAAATTTATCAGGATGTACTTCAGCCTGTAGTTTGCGGTATTGGTTATCCAGCTGAGCTATGTCTAACTCAAATTGCTGCGGCAGTTGAAACAGTGCGAAATAGTTTTGCATACACTAAAGAAAACCAGCATAGAACCGGGGCAGGCAACAGCGCCCCGGTCAGGCTTAGACGGTAAAAGACTCTCCGCAACCACACTCGTCCTTCACATTCGGATTTTTGAACTTGAAGCCTTCGTTCAAGCCTTCCTTGGTGAAGTCCAATTCTGTGCCATCGATATAGACCAGACTTTTAGGGTCGACGATGACCTTGATGCCGTGACTTTCAAACGTCACATCTTCTGGCAGTAGCTCATCAACGAATTCCAGCGTATAAGCCATGCCTGAACAGCCTGTGGTTTTGACGCCCAGGCGTAAGCCGACACCCTTGCCACGATTGGCGAGAAATTTCTCGACACGGTTGGCCGCGGTTTCAGTCAGGGTAATTGCCATATTAATGACCTTGTTTGGATTTCAGGTCAGCAATCGCAGACTTGATTGCATCTTCTGCTAATACTGAGCAGTGAATTTTAACCGGTGGCAACGCCAGCTCTTCGGCAATCGCAGAGTTCTTGATCTCTTGCGCCTGATCCAGCGTTTTGCCCTTCAGCCATTCTGTCACCAGAGAGCTTGAAGCAATCGCAGAACCGCAACCATAGGTCTTGAACTTCGCGTCTTCAATCACGCCCGCGTCATTCACCTTGATTTGCAGTTTCATCACGTCGCCGCAGGCTGGCGCGCCGACCATGCCGGTGCCCACGTTAGGGTCATTCTTGTCCATAGAACCCACGTTACGTGGATTTTCGTAGTGGTCTAGTACTTTATCTGAGTAAGCCATTTAACACTCCTTGAAATTAAATGCCATCGCAATTCACGATAGCTTTTAATTTTTAATTAACTTTCCAATCATCCAAAAAAATGCTGATTTGACTGTCTGGCAAGGCGGAGGATTGCGCCGTTTAGTTCAGCTAAACAAGCATTCCGACAACAACGCCAGGCGGTCAAAGACCAATTTTTTAATGCTCTGCCCATTCAACTTTGGACAAATCAATCCCATCCTTGAACATCTCCCATAATGGGGACAGTTCACGTAATTTTCCAATCTTGCTCTTCAACAGTTCAATCGTGTAATCGACATCGGCTTCTGTTGTGAAGCGGCCAATGCTGAAACGGATGGAGCTGTGTGCGAGTTCGTCAGAGCGGCCCAGGGCGCGCAACACATAGCTCGGTTCCAGGCTGGCAGAAGTACAGGCTGAACCGGAAGACACTGCAATGTCCTTGATCGCCATGATCAATGATTCGCCTTCTACAAAGTTGAAACTCACGTTCAAATTGTGTGGTACACGATGATCAAGATCACCATTGACATAAGTTTCTTCGATTTGCAGCAGGCCGTTCAGCAAACGGTCACGCAGCATACGGATACGCTCATTTTCGCTCGCCATTTCTTCACGCGCAATGCGGAAGGCCTCACCCATGCCAACAATCTGGTGGGTCGCCAGAGTACCGGAACGCATGCCGCGTTCATGACCACCACCGTGCATTTGCGCTTCAATACGAATACGCGGTTTGCGGCGTACATACAATGCACCTATTCCTTTCGGGCCGTAGGTTTTATGTGCTGAAAAGCTCATCAGGTCTACGGGCAGCTTTTCCAGGTCAATCGCTACTTTACCTGTGGCCTGCGCTGCATCGACGTGGAAAATGATATTGTTGGCGCGGCAAACATTGCCCAGGGCTTCAATATCCTGGATCACGCCAATTTCGTTATTGACCAGCATGATGGATGCAACAACCGTATCCGGGCGAATCGCTGCCTTGAATTTTTCCAATGAAATCAGGCCGTCGGCTTCTGGTTGTAGGTAGGTGGCTTCGTAGCCTTCACGCTCCAACTCACGCACCGTATCCAGCACGGCTTTGTGTTCGGTCGCCGAAGTGATGATATGTTTGCCTTTGCTTGCTGCGTAAAAGTGCGCTGCACCTTTAATGGCCAGGTTGTTGGACTCGGTCGCGCCTGAAGTCCAGACGATTTCGCGTGGGTCAGCATTCACCAGTTTGGCCACTTCTTCGCGTGCATTCTCCACTGCCTGTTCTGCAGTCCAGCCATAAGGATGGCTACGCGAAGCTGGGTTGCCAAAGTCTTCGGTCAGGTATGGAATCATTTTTTGCGCAACACGCGGGTCTACCGGAGTGGTCGCAGAATAATCCAGGTAAATCGGCTTTCTTTCAGACATATCTCATGCTCTTTCAATTAAAGTCTATGCCGCAACGGCACTTAATCCTTTCAGACGCTGCACTTGTTGCTGCAACGCTGCTAAAAACTGTGTGATTTCTTCACTGGTATTGTTATCGCTTAGGCTAACGCGGACAGCACCACGGGCCAAATCTGGTTCTACACCCATCGCTAGCAATACATGGCTGGGCTCGGTGCTATCACTGGAACAGGCGGAGCCACTGGCCACGGCAAAGCCCGCTTTATCCAGCGCAGTGACCAATGTTTCCCCCTCGATATTGGGGATGGCAAAGAAACTCGTATTGGGCAGGCGTGTTACTTGCTGCGCAAAGATGGCCGCACCAAGCTTGCTGAGGCCGGCTTCCAGTTGATCACGTAATGCTGTCGTCGTGAGACGACGGGAGTCCAAGGATTGCATTGCCAATTGGCAAGCCCGCGCAAAGCCAACAATACCAGCCACATTTTCCGTACCACTACGTAAACCACGTTCCTGGCCGCCACCGTGTAATAACGGTGCAATATCAACACGTTTATCCAGAATCAGTGCGCCAACGCCAATCGGGCCGCCAATTTTGTGGCTGGAAATCGTCATTGCATGCACGCCCAAGGCGGTCATGTTGACTTCAATTTTGCCAAAGGCCTGTACCGCATCGGTATGCAACAACACGCCGCTTGCTTTTACCAGGGTAGCCAATTCCGCTATCGGTTGTATGGCACCAGTTTCATTGTTTGCCAGCATGGCAGACACTAATCCTGTGCGCGTTTTTAAGATTTGTTCTGCCTGCCTCAAATCTATGACACCTTGACCGTCTACCCCAATCTGGACAACTTTCCAGTCATGCCATGCCAGTGATTGAGCAGGGCGGGTGACACATGGGTGTTCAATCGCACTGACCAGTAGCTGTGATGGTGTCAGGTTGGCCGTGATGCCTTTGATGGCAAAGTTATTCGCTTCGGTTCCGCCAGAAGTGAATACGACTTGCGAAACCTGTACACCTGCGCATTCGGCAATCTGCTTTCTGGCTTGTTCCATGGCTTCACGCGCATTGCGGCCATACACATGCCGACTGGTCGGGTTGCCAGTTGGTTGCGTCAACCAAGGCAACATCGCTTCCAATACCTGTGGTTTCAAAGCGGTGGTGCTATTGTGGTCAAAGAAAACGGTTTGCATGGTCATGCCCAAGAGCTATGCAGCGACTGTTGCCTCAGAATCACATTTTCTTGGCGAAAATACGACGGTCCCAGCCCCTTTTTTGCGTTGCATGTCTACCATGTCTGCCAGGCTGACCCCTGATAGATATTCAAGGATTTTGCCATTCAACGATGCCCATAATTCATGCGTCATGCAACGGCCTTCATCATGGCAATTTTCATTACCACCACACTGTGTGGCATCAATTTGCTCATCCACGGCGGTGATAATGTCAGAAACTGAAATCTCATGATGAGCTTTGGCAATGCGATAGCCGCCACCGGGGCCGCGCACGCTGGAAACCAGGCCTTGTTTGCGCAAGCGGCTAAACAATTGCTCAAGGTAAGAAAGGGAAATGCTTTGACGCTCGCTGATACCAGCCAATGTGACTGGCTTATCTGCCTCGTAAAGTGCAATGTCCAGCATTGCAGTCACAGCAAAACGTCCTTTGGTAGTTAATCGCATCTCAAGATGACCTTTTAAAACAGAGGTGAATAATATAATAACCTACTGTTTTAGTCAATTATTATGACCGAAAAGTTCAGGCCAATATGGTAAGTGATCTTGATGAGGATTATTCAGGCTTTTTTGCAAAAGCTTCGCCGACGCCGCTCTCTGTTTCAGCGTCACTGAGTTTGGCTAATTGCACTTTCAGTTCGGCGATCTCGGCTTCCTGCTTATGCGCATGATCAAGCAGGCTGTTAATGGCTTTGATCATGGGGTCATTTTCATC